>CACZZH010000026.1 GCA_902785635.1 uncultured Lachnospiraceae bacterium | reverse complement strand
GCAGGCTGCCGCCGCCCACCGTCCCCGGAGCTCGTCCGTCCGGAGGGCTGGCACCGGCAGTGCCGCCGCCAGAGCATTCAGCACGGATTCCTCCGCCGCTTCCGCCGCTGCAAGAAACGCCTGCTCTACCATTCTTTCACAGAGCACTTTTTGATCGATGATCCCTCGGGTCTCATCCTCTTCGATGGAACCGGCAGTGGAAAAACCGATCGCGATATCTCCGGATCCATGCCCCCAGTAGCTTCCGCATCTGGCAAGCCCCGCGGCACTTCTGCGGATGATCCGCTTCAGCTGCCGGTCGCTGACAGGCAGATCCGTCCCCACAACGAGAATACAGCTCCCCACATCCTCCGGAGGATCTGCCTTCCCCGCATCCTCCTTCCGGAGTGCGCGCTGCCTTTCCAGAATCGCCCTGCCGACCGGTTTTCCGCATATCATGAGATCCACAAGATTTCCGTGATTGCACAGCGCCAGCACACCGACCGTAAAGGTTTCCCTCCCGATCCGGATCATTCTGCTTGCGCTGCCGATCCCGCCTTTCAGATCATGACAGGTCATTCCCGCTCCGGCGCCTGCACAGCCCTGCTCAAAGGTATCGGAAGCTCCCCGGATCGCCTCCATCACCTGCTCATAACCGATGACCCGGTGAGTAATATCATTCAGCCCGGAATCATTGCATTCCCCCACGACCGGGTTCAGGCTGCGCAGTTTCCGTCCTTTTTTCTCCAGTTCTTCGATCGTATACTGAACCAGGGCATCGCTTACCAGCCCCACGTTCAGCGTATTGGTGAGTGCGATCGGTGTCTCCAGCTGACCCAGTTCCTCGATCTGTACCAGTCCTGCACTTTTCCCGTATCCGTTGATCACATGTACCGCAGCGGTACATTTATGCAGATAGATGTCCTCCCGCGGAAGGATCACGGTAACGCCGGTCTGATGCTCCTCATTTTTCAGGGTCCAGTGTCCGACCTTCACTCCAGGTACATCCGTGATGCTGTTCTTCTCCCCGCGGGGCAGCCTTCCAGGCGTAAAGCCGAAATCCGCGATCGTTCTCATTTTCCGCCTCCATCCGTGTTTACGATGCTGTTTCGTTTTTTATCTTAGTACGCAAAGACAGAAGCGTCAAACAGATTCCGCAGGTGGGAAGCAGGTGAGAAGGGTAAGGATACTTTCCCATAAAAGCATGCACGCTTCTGCAGCGAAAATACACCGCTTGACAAGACACTGAAAGCAAAATACATTGAAAAAAACAGCACTGAAATGTATTGAAGCAATGAGAAAAACGGAGGTCCCCATGTACATTAAACTCCCGGTCCCGCAGATCCTGCAAAATCCCGAGCTTCCAAACGGCTGTGAGATCACCAGCTGCTGCGAAGTGCTCCGCTTTCTGGGTTTTCCTGCGGATAAATGCGATCTCGCTGACAACTATCTTCCCCAGAGCAAAGCCTGGTACGGAACGGATCCGAACCTGCTTTACATGGGAAATCCCCGTCTCGACGGAGATACCCCCGACACCGGATATTACTGTTTCGCCGGACCCGTGATCAGGGCTGCCCGAAAATATCTCGCTGACGCCGGACATCCTGAATATCAGGTCACAGATCTGACCGGCGCACAGGAGGAGACTCTGATTCTTGAACTGAAAAAGGGAAACCCGTTCATTTTCTGGGCTTCCCTTCATTTTGAAGATATTCAGTTTGACTCGTGCGAACCTTATCCGCTTTCGGACGGTTCGATCCACAGGGTCTTTCATCAGCTGCATTGTATGGTCTGCTGCGGAGCAGATGATACGCATTTTTTCATTGCGGATCCGCTGGATTATAATACGGCAGTCCCGCGGGAACAATTCATGAAGATCTTCCGGCAGCTTGGCAGCCGGGCTGTTGTCATCCATAAGTAAAAATGCGCATATTCATCCGGTCAGGTGATCCCAGCCGGAGCGCAGCGTTTCACCTGCATTCCGGGCAGCATCCTGCAGTTCCTGCTGTACATTTCCGGCTGCCTGTCCGATTCCCTGTGCCGCATCCTTTATATATGGAGAAACATACCGGTAGAGCAGGATCACCAGAAGGACGGTTCCGGCTGTCAGAAGCAGCCGGTTCACAAACCCGTTGGATTTAAACCATCCCAGGGAATATCTCCTGCGATACGGGAAGAAAAGCTGTTCCCCCCGCTGATTGGTAAGGTCCAGCAGCAGATGGCTTCCGAAACCGACCGCAAAATACATCCATGCTTCCGGGACCAGTTTCCACAGACAGACGCAAAGCAGCGCTCCGCCCGTGAGAGAGTGCATGAAGGACCGGTGCGGAAGCAGAATCCCCAAAAGCAGGATCAGTACAAACCCGATCCCTGCAGCCAGGTTCAGGTTCATGCTCAGTCTCTGCCGGATTCCGTCGATGATGCCGGTGTGAAAGGTCAGATCCGCCGCCACGGTAAGGATCGTAATGATCGCAGAAACAGCCATCACACGCGCTGCATCCTGCCCGGCACCGGAATGCCCGGAATCAATGTCGCTGACCACGCTTCCCAGTGCAGCTGCCCCGGTACCGATGATCAGCGTATGCATGCCGGCCGGCGGCAGAAGCGCCAGTGCAAGCGCGCTGCCGACTGCCAGATGTGTCTTTCCCTGCATATTCAGCTCCTGTAATTCATGCATCAACTGCTTTCCGGCAGATCATGAAGCCATATTCCGGCAAATAAAATCTCTTTCCTTCCTCCGGATCTGTCTCATTCTGAACATTATGGGAAGCTGCCGCTTCCTGTAAAGGACCTTCAAAGGCATCTGCCGCGATCATCTGCCATTCTTCTCCCAGAGTGGATACATCCAGTGTCCCTCCCGAGAAATTCTGATAAAAACGGTAAATATTCTTCCCGTCCGTGCGTTCCGTGACTTCCAGCCCTTCCGGAAGAAGTCCGGATCTTTCCTTTCCGGCCAGCCCGAGGCCCTGTCTGAGTGCGATCTCAAGAATCAGATCCTCATAAAGAGGGTCCTGTGCATGCGCTGCCAGATACCACGCCTCCCCTTTCCCATAGGAGCAGCGGGTAAGAGCACTCATCCCGGCATAAAAGTCCTCTCCGTATACCAGCAGGGTGTGCAGTTTCTCATCACACTCCCGGATCGGGGAAGGCAGATCACACAGGTAACGGCAGCTGTAGCTCTTCCGGGAAACGGCATCCTCCCCGGGTGCGGCGTCTGTCCTGTCTGCCGGCTGCAACGCGGCGGAAGGAGTCCCCTCTTTCGAATTCGGATCTTCAGGGATATTCTCTTCTGCTTCCTGCGGCGGCGTCAGAGTATTGCTCTCCCAGTCATACAGACCGTCGATCTCCGTGCTTCGGACACCCAGGACCTGCGTCAGTCCGTGCGGAACTGCTCCAAGATAGCACAGATCTGTCTCGTCGGCGATCCCGCTCCAGAAAGTGGTGATCACAGTTCCTCCCCTTCCGACGAACTCCTCCACTGCCCGGTCAAATCCCTCCTTGAACATGTACCCCATAGGAATGATCAGAAGTCTGCAGTGTTTCAGTCCGTCCGGCTGCATCAGGCTGTTCTCATCCTTCAGATCCACCCCGATTCCGCACCGGCGCAAAGCCTTGTAAAAATGTGCCAGAAGATCACGGTAGTGCAGATCCGTATTCCGCGGACCCTGGCTGTCCTCCATTGCCCAGATGCTGTCCCAGTCATAGAGCATTACAGCCTCCGTTATCATCTGCGTACCTGCGATCTGTCCCAGCTTTTCCAGCAAAGAGCCGGTCTCACAGACTTCCCGGAAGACCCTTGTATCCTCTCCGCCGTAATGGTCGATCACAGCTCCATGGAACTTTTCTGCTGCCCCTGCGCTCTGGCGGATCTGAAAATACATAGCGCCGTCACCCCCGTGGGCAACTGCCTGCAGCGACTGGGCTGTCAGAAGTCCGGGACGCTTCAGCCTGCTCACACTCTGCCAGTTCGTGGAGGTCGGGCAGGATTCCATCTGCAGAAATGGCTTTCCCTTCAGGGAACGCATCAGGTCGTGACACATTCCGTTATCCAGCGCTGTATCGCTTAACCGGGTCTTATACCAGGTCGGATAAGTATCCCAGGATACCACATCGATCTCCTGCGCCAGCCGGAAATAATCCAGTCCACGGAAATAATACATCAGATTTGTTGTAACAGGCAGTTCACTGTACTCGCGCACCGCGCGGATCTCCGTTCTCATAAATTCCGCTGTCTGATGCGTAACAAAACGTTTCCAGTCCAGCTTCAGAGCGTGAAGCTGATCCTCCCCGTTGCCTGATGGCGCTTCGATCTGCTCAAAGCTGTCATAAACATGGCTCCAGAAAATGGTATTCCACCGGCGGTTCAATTCCCGGATCGTCCCGTACCGCTCTTTCAGCCATCCCCGGAAAGCATCCTGGCACAATGGGCAGAAGCACTCTCCGCCCAGCTCGTTGGAGATATGCCAGAGGATCACTGCCGGATGACGCCCGAACCTTCTGGACAGTTCCCGGTCGATGGCCGCTGACTTTGCACGGTACACCGGTGATGTGAAGCAATGATTGTGGCGTGTGCCGAAAAAGCGCCGGGTCCCGTCCTCATTGCAGCGCAGGACCTGCGGATACCGGTCGGAGAGCCATTTCGGCCTTGCTCCGGAGGGCGTAGCCAGAATCACATGAATCCCCTCTTTCCAGAGCCGGTCAATGATCTTCTCCAGCCATGCAAAATCATATTTTCCTTCCTGCGGTTCCAGCATGGACCATGAAAAAACACCCAGAGTGACCGTATTGCACTTTGCCTTCTTCAGCATCCGTAGATCCTGTTCAAGAATCTCCGGATAATCAAGCCATTGCTCCGGATTATAATCTCCTCCATGCAGGATCCGATCTGTTGTAAAGTTCATATGTTCCACCGTCTGTTTCTTATCCTTTCTGATCCAGCAAGCTCAGCGAGATCATCAGATAAAGCACCTCTTCCGGATCCTCCAGGCTGCTTTCCAGCAGCTCCCGGATCTTTTCGAGCCGGTAAAGAAACGTGCTTCTGTGAATAAACAGCTCTTTTGCCGTCTGCACTGCATTCTGATGATGATCGAGATAGCACTGGAGCGTCTTTACATACTCTGTCCCATGCTTCCGGTCCGAATCCTGCAGCCGCAGAACGCCCTCATGCGCCAGCATTCTGGCCGGAAGTCTGCGCACCGCCTGTTCCAGAATATAGGTGAACGCGATCTGATCGAAATAGTTGATCCACTGATAAGGATATTTCCTGCTTCCCACGTCAAGAGCGGTCTTTGCCTGCACATACTGCCGGCGAAGATCCATGTGCCCTGCCATCGTCCGTGAAAACCCGGCTTTCAGATAGCTGTCACGGATAAACGGTTTGAGCTGCATTTGAATCTCTTCCTCTGAAAGAACAGATAATGACAGATTGAAAAAACTGACAATGTCTCCTTCAAACGGAAAGCTGCAGCAGCTTGGGAACTGTTCCTGCATATATCTGCAGATCGACAATACCGGAAGGACTTCCTGATCCAGATAGGTCAGCTGGTATACCAGCGCCAGATAACTGTGCTCGCTTTTCCAGCCCAGGTTCTCCAGCATATGGCTTCCCTCCTGGTAATCCAGCATCCGGTCCTCCAGAATCCGGGTAAGCACCGGTTCGATCTTGGAAGAACGTTCTTCGTCTGTTCTTTCCTGATGGAACAATGCAAATTTTACATGCGTCCCAAGCAGTTCCAGCAGATCTGCGTCAGAAGGAGTGAGCCGTCTTCCTTCCTCTGCCACGACCAGGCTGTACCTTGTTTTTCCTCCCCGGAAAACATTCCAGTGGAATGTCCGGAACCCGATGATCGCATCCGGTCCCGGATAAACATCTTTCCGGTTCCTGGACTCGATAAACCGGGGATCCCTGGCGATCGAGCGGAGCAGATCCATCTTCTCACGTCCCGGTGCAAAGACATCCTGCCATGAGGAACTGTTTTCCGGACTCACAGAGGTCAAAACGGAAAAGGTATCATCCAGGACAAAAAGCGGATTCTCAAAAATGGCGACCGATGCTTCCAGCATCTCCCTTGCACTTCCCATCCGATACTGGATATCCAGCAGCCGTTCTTCCCAGCTGCGAAGATCTGCAAAGATCTTGTTGACCTCATTCAGGACAGTTCCGGGACTGTCGGCCTCCAGCACAATATAGGGAGCGTTCACCGGCAGGCCCTGTTTCCCGGGAGAAACGGTCAGGATCAGAAGACCTGCTTTTGCAAGATCCTCCTCATATACTGCAGAAAGCCCGGCAGTGTCCGTCTCCGCCACATAGATCCACTCCTCAGGTCTGATCTCACGCAGATCCGGTGATGCATGACAAAGCAGGGCGCCTTTCAGCTCCCTGCTTTCTTCCGGCCGTCCGGTCTCCCTTACAGGAAACTTTTCGGATAAATACTGTAAAAGAATATTTCCGGTCAATCTCATGAAAACACCTTCTCTATTGTCCGATCTGAGCCGGCTTTTTTGAGAGGATATATTCTTTAGCCGCGGCTGCTGCATCCACGGCATCCTCCGTATAGGTATCCGCTCCGATCTCTCTGGCAAAGCTTTCCGTCACAGACCCTCCCCCGACCATAATATGCAGCTTTTTTTCCCGGTCGGCGCTGCGCAGCGCCCGAACGATTCTGCGCATCTGCACATTTGAAGTGGTAAGAAGGGAGGAAATGCACACCAGAGAAGCATCCGGATGCTCCCTGACCGCCTTCAGAAACTGTTTTTCCGATACATCCACACCCAGGTCGATCACTTCAAAACCTACGCTGCGAAACATAATGGCCACAAGGTTTTTCCCGACCTCATGCAGATCTCCTTCAACAGTACCGAGGATCGCCTTCCCCAGGATCATGTTATCCGCATTTTCAAGAACAGGCCTTACGGCATCCATCCCGATCTGCATGCTGCGGGCCGCGGAGAGAAGCTTTGGTATATCCTGTTCCTGCATGCGGTATTCATTGCCGGCCTGTTTCATTCCCGGAATGAGAGCATCCGAGAGGATCTCCTCTCCGGAGATTCCCTGGGAAAGGGCTTCTGCTACAAGTCTCCCGGTCTCTTTGATTCTTCCAAGCCGCACGCTCTCCCGGATCTGCTCCGGCAAAGACAGTACCTCATGATCTTTCATCTAAATACTTCCTGTACGATCAGTAAAATTGTTCTGCTGTCTTTTACAGCGCTTTCATCCGGAAGCGCATCTGCAGCGGAACGCTGTTGTCGATGCAGTACTCAGGATGTGTCTTCGCTCCCCATGTGTCATCTCCGCCGATACCCATCTGTTTCAGGCTTACCCGGACCCAGGTAAAAAGCGGCAGCGGCAGTTCATTGGGATGTCTGGCACAGTCGATCTCATGCGGGTTCCAGGGAAGAACACACAGGTTCACGCTCCCGCCGTCCATCGCTTCGATCCGTATCCCCGTACCAGTCTCATCTGTGATCTGTGCCCAGCGTACACCGGTCTTATTGCCGCACTCCTGCGGGACCAGATACTTTGCCATGTTGTCCGACACGCGGTTCCCGTACACTCCAATCTTTGCCCCGGCGCGGTCCTCATAAGTCTCCTCCGGGCCAGGGCCGTACCATTTCAGCCGGTCAAAGGAAGCATCCATAGGGAAGATCACACCGAATTCCGGCAGTTCACCCACTTTCGATGAGGCTTCCATGGACAGTTCCACATCGATCCACCCGTCTGCATGGGCAAGATAAGACAAAGTACAGTCCTGTGCAGGACGGGTCCCCAGATGGTATGTATAGGATACCTGCAGGCATCCATCCTGCGTTTTTTTCACATCATAAGGTGTAGCGCTGCGCCCGTCCTCTGTCTTATGCGTCACATACATACTGGCCAGTTTCCACTGGCCTGCCCGGAATGGCAGAAGATTCGCAGTGTCATTTTCTGTCATCGGACGCCAGAAATTCGGAAGAAGCATGCGCTTGAGCATTTCCTTTCCGTCTTTTTTCAGGGACACCATCCCTCCATTGATCCCGGAAAAAAGGGCAGAAAAACCATCTCCCCGCACACCGGCATTGACCCATCCGCGGCTGACAGAAAACGAAGTTTTTCCATCTTCCGGCGGCAATGCCATGAATGTGCCGCTTCCTGCACTTTCCTCCGGAGCCCACCTGCCGTACACCATCTGCCCCCAGGCGATCTCATGACCATGTTTCGCCCAAGGCGTATTCTTTGCCAGAAGCAGGGATGCCGTCACCACATACTCACCGTCTTCTTCCGGCAGTGCAAAAGGCATCGGCATGCGCACTTCTTCTCCCGGAGCGCACTTGCCTGTGCCTGTCCAGGAGTTTTGAAGTGTTCCCTCCTTCTCCAGCAGGACCTGCAGGATGACTTCGGAAAGATCCGTGAACAGATTCTCATTCCGGATCACGATCCGGGACTCCTCGAATCCGATCACATACGGCTGATACTGATATTTGACTTCCTGCATTTTCGGAGAAGGATCCCGGTCCTCTCCGTATACGATCCCGTTTCCGGAAAAACTTCCGTCATTCGGACGGTCATCAAAGTCTCCTCCGTAAGCCTGGAAAGAACGTCCGTACCGGTCACGCCTCGTAAGCGACTGATCGATATAATCCCAGATAAATCCGCCCTGGTACAGTTCGTCCTCCCGGGTAAGATTCACATATTTACTGAGAGCTCCGCAGGAATTGCCCATGGCATGAGAATACTCGCAAAGAAGATACGGTTTGTCCCGTTTCTCCCGCAGGGCGGTTTTCAGATCCTCTACCGTAGTATACATGCCGCTGTGCATATCGGAGGTGTCCGGGTACCGGTCATCCCAGGTGATTCCTTCATAATGCACCAGCCTCGTGTCATCCCAGGCGTGGAAATGATCATGCATTACCTGCAGGTCTCTTCCGCCAAAGGATTCATTTCCGCATGACCAGATCAGAATGCACGCGTGATTCTTATCCCGTTCAAACATGCTCCGGGCACGGTCCAGAATCATTTCCAGATATTCGGGACGGTCTCCGGGTACCGCAAAGTCACGCGTCTCACTTCCTTTGATGATCGCATCCCAGGTTCCGTGGGTCTCCAGATTGGTCTCGTCGATCACATACAGACCGTATTCATCACACAGCCGGTACAAAAGGGTCCGGTTCGGATAATGACTGGTGCGGACCGCATTGATATTGTTTCTTTTCATGGTGATGAGATCCCTGCGGATATCCTCATCCCGGATGCAGCGGCCGCTCTGGGCCGAAAACTCATGACGGTTCACCCCGCGAAAAACGATTCTCTTTCCATTCAGGTACATGACCCGGTCAATAAGTTCAAACCGGCGAAATCCCACCTTTTCCCGGATCGTCTCCCGGATGTTTCCCTGTGTATCCTCCACCGATATTTTCAGCGTATAGAGCGCCGGATGCTCCGCGCTCCATTTATGCACTGAGGTCAGCGCACATTCGGAAAGACACGCTTCTCCCGCAAAAGGACTGCTGCCCCATACACTGCCGGTCAGTTCACATTCCCATGCTGCTGCCGTATTTCCTGCAGGGTCTGTAAGCGTAAGCTTTGCTCTTCCGCTTCCGGAGGCCTTCATCGCCACAGACAGGACAGCGTTCTCATATGCGTCATCCAGACGCGGTGTGATGCGAAGATCCCAGATATGGACCTGAGGCACCGTGAACAGATAAACGTCTCTGAAGATTCCGGAAAACCGGAAGAAGTCCTGATCCTCACACCAGCTGCCGGAAGTAAACCGGAATACCATCACAGCCAGTTTATTCTCCCCCTGCCGGTCGACCGCGCCGGACAGGTCAAATTCCGACGGTGTAAAGCTGTCCTCGCTGTATCCGATATACACACCGTTCAGCCAGAGGGCAAAACCGCTCTCCACTCCCTGGAACGAGATGTACACCGGCCCTTCCTTCATATTTTCCGGAAGAGTAAAGTAACGTACATAGCAGCCCACCGGATTGTTGTTTTCCGGAATCTGTCCCGGGCGGATCTCCTCGATTCCATCCCAGGGATACTGGGTATTGACATACTGCGGTGCGCCGTAGCCCTGCATCTGGATATGCCCCGGCACCCGGATCGTATCCCAGGACCGGCAGTCCTTATCCGGCTGTGCAAATGTCCGGTCCGCTGCCCGGTAATTCTTAGCCCAGGCAAAATACCATGATCCGTTCAGCAGATAACGAGGCAGGCCGCTCTCCGGCAGGTAATCGTGATCCGAATGCGCCTCCATCCGATTCTGCATGAAGATCTCCGGATTCCTCACAATATCATATTGAAACTCCTGAAAACTGCTCCTGTTTTCTATCATTTTTCCTCCGCCTGGCGCGTCATGCGCATTTACCAGTTCTCCTCAAGAAATGCCAGCATCTTTGCTGCAGTCGGCGGACATCCTCCGAGATTCTTTGCAAAACAGGATGTGCACCGTCCGACACCGATCGTTCCTTCCTTTCCCTGCCATCCCTGGCCAATGGCAATGGGTGTTTTTCCTTTGCGAAGCATTCCTGCTTCCTTCAGCCTGCTCAGTGCATGGATCAGCGACCCGTAGCAGGCACTGCAGGCATCATCCGGCTGCGTAAACGCGGCCAGCTCTTTCACCCGTCCGGTCATTTTAAACTTTGCACCGGCACCTTCCTCCGGAGCGTTGAGCTGTATCAGATTCGCTTTCGAAGTGTCCGCACTGCCTACGCCGAGTTTTTCGGCGATCCGGATATAAGGTACATCATCCACTTCATGTCCCATGCTCTCACATACATAAGCATCGCACAGGACCGGGTCGCACAGGCCCAGGATCCGGTTCATCACCACCGGGTTCCCGCCTTCCTCAAAATCAAGATCCCCGCAGATGTTGTCCACCAGAATAAAGTCATTGCGCACTACCGTATTCAGATGGGCGATCGGATCATGAAGACCCATGGTATGGAACCGGCGCTTTTCACTGTTGGGGATCACTCCCTTATTATTCTTCAGGGCACAGGTCACAGTCGTCTGGCAGTGTCCTTTGAGTACCGGCATGTTGATCATGAAATCCACTGCCATCGCCTGATCACAGACAGCCAGTTTCATACCTGCGGCGTCGTACTTGCGATACGTATCCTTCTGCAGGTCAATAAAAGGCACATGATACTTCTCGCACAGCCTGTCATATCCCGCGATCTTAAAGGCACTCGATGTTCCGCAGCCTACCCATGAGCCTTCCATAATACAGATATTCTCAAATCCATGCTCCCGCAGATATTCGATCGTTCCGGCGAGAAGTTCCGTATGGGTGGTCGCTCCTGCAGAAGGAGGATTGCTTGTGACCAGATTCGGCTTCATGGCAACTTTTGCGTCTTTTCTGCCGATCATATCCGCCAGGCCGGCCTTCTCAAGAAGCTTTCTGGTCATCTCTTTATAATCTGTTCCATGTATGATCAGAATATCATTTTTCTTCATATATACCTCAACACCTCTCCGGATCACCGTACGACCCACAACTTAATAAACGCTATGATCATCATAACATTTTCCCTGCAAAAGCACAATAAAATCAAAGGAACGTGCCGGATACCGGTACACGTTCCCCTGCTTTTCCTATTCAGTTGACCTGCGGATCACCAGTTCTCCTTCATACATGATCTTCCGGGCCGGCCCGTCCGGTTCCCGGATACGGTCCAGAAGCACCTGTGCTCCTGTACTTCCGATCTGATAAAATGGCTGTGCAATGGTACTCAGAGGCACCACCGTGTACTTGGCGAACTCGATCCCGTCATATCCGATCACACGGATATCCTCCGGAATGCGCACTCCTCCGTCCACAAGGGCGCGCATTACACCCATCGCCACTGTATCGCAGCCGCACACCACTGCGTCGAATCTGCGGATCGTTTCCAGCAGTTCCTTTGTCTTCTCATATCCGGTCTCCGGATCCTGGCTCACTTCGCACACCATGCAGTTTTCACGGGACAGTTTTCTTCTGTTCATGGCTTCATAAAAGCCTTCCAGCCGCGCTTTGCTGCTCAGGGAATCACGCAGCGGGAGGAACAGGAAATTCCTCGCCCCCAGTGAACAAAGATACTCTCCAACGGTGCAGCCGCCGCGGAAATTATCGTTCATAACACTGTCGACCGTTTCATCCTCACAGGAGCGCATCAGAATTACAAAAGGAATCGCGAGGCTCTTCAGCCAGTCGGTCGTTTCCCGGTCAAAGCAAAGCGGCGCCACGAGGATCAGTCCGTCAATATGCTTGCGCATCAGTGTTTCGATCGCGAACCGCTCCATCTCCTTACGGCGGTCCGTATTTGCAGTGATCACCGTGTAACCCTGCAGTCCCACAACATCATGGATACTTCGAAGGACCGTGGAAAGCACCATCTCCGAGCTGTCCGAAAGGACGACTCCGATCGTCTTGGTCTCATTGACCCGCAGGCTGCGGGCTACGGAATTTCCGTAATAATGCAGTTCACTTGCGGCATCCAGGACTTTACGGCGGGTAGCTTCGGATACACTTCCGGTCTGATTGAGGACCCGGGAGACAGTCATTGCGGAAACTCCCGCCTTTTTGGCTACATCTTTAACCGTACATACTCTCATGATCAGACTCCAATCTGCATTATATTATGGCTGTTGTTAATCGTTAACATACTGTTATTCATTTATTGTATCCTGCAGCATCTGTTTTCGCAAGTTAATATTTACGGGATGCGCCGTTAAACTATTAATTATAGATTCGAAAACAGCCCTGCCGATGCGAGGATTCCTCTTCGCCCGGCAGGGCCGCCTTCTGAATTCGTTATTTACCTGTTCAGGCAGATCATTGTAGTTTTTAGGGAAACGCTGATCAATCTCAACTTTCGGATGACAATACCTCCGACTCAGCGTTTCCCGATATAATCTTTGAGCGCTTTATGCGCTCAAAGCCGCGTGCTGCGCGGCTTCCGAAGGAAGCCTTCATCTGCGCAGCACTGCGATCCGCCGGAGGCTCTAAGGAAGTGCTGATTTAATCAGCGCTTCCTTAGAAACCTGCCAGAGAAGGAATAAATGTGGTCAGACCCGGAATTACCATTACCAGCAGCGTTACCAGGATCGACATGATCAGGAACGGAGCCAGATATTTCAGGCATTTCGTGAACGGGATCTTGGCTACACTGGTCGTGATATACAGGTTGATGCCTACCGGAGGTGTGATCGCTCCTACCAGAAGAGCAATGATCATGAATTCAGCGAACTGAATCTCATTGATACCGATCGCGGTAGCTACCGGAGCCAGCACCGGAACCAGAATGGTCAGAGCCGCAATGGTCTCCATGAAGCATCCGACGAACAGAAGCAGCAGCAGGATCATCAGAAGGATGACATACTTGTTGCTGGACACACTCATCATCGCATCACGAACCATGATCGGGAAGTTATTCACGCTGAGGATCCAGCCGAACAGCGTAGCCAGGCATACGATGAGCATCAGCTTGGAGATGCCTTCCGCGGAATCCACGAGGCACTTCCACAGTGTCTTAAACGGAAGACGGCGGCTGATGAAACCGTAGAGCATTGCATACACGCAGGCGACACCGGCAGACTCAGTCGCGGTAAAGATGCCGGACAGGATACCGAAGATGATGATGAACGGCATCAGCAGAGCCGGGATAACGCTGATGCACAGCGCGCGGATCTCCGCTCCGGTACGTTTTCTCTTATGCTTTTCCTGGTTCTCCATGACCGTTTTATTGCGGGTAGCATAATGATAGCTGACAATGAGCAGGGTCAGAGCCAGAACGACACCCGGAATCACGCCGGACAGGAAGATAGCACCGACAGACAGGCCTGTGGCTGCCGAATACAGTATTGCCAGAAGAGACGGCGGGATGATCGGACCAAGCATACCGACTGTACCGATCAGGCAGCTGGACCATCCTTTTTCATAACCCTCTTCCGTCATCGGCGGGATCAGGATCGCAGCCAGGGCAGAGGTATCGGCGGAAGCCGAACCGGACACACCGGCAAAGATCACGCCCGATACAACGGCTGTCATGGCAAGACCGCCCTTAATGCGGCCGACCAGCATGTTTGCGAAATCCACAAGCTGGCGGGAAATGCCGCTGGAATCCATCAGGTTTCCTGCCAGAATAAAGAACGGGACTGCCATCAGGGAAAAGGAATCCAGGCCGCCGAACATCTTGGCGATGACCTGCACCTTTGCCTGCGGCATATACATTGCCATGGAAAGATATGCACCGGCTCCCATACAGTAAGCGATCGGCGCACCAAGCAGCAGAAGAACAATGAAGACGAGTACAAGACAGGTTATCATACTTCCACCTCCAGTTCTTCCGGTTCAGCATCCAGATCGATCTTGTTCGTGACGATCTGATAAATGCGATAAGCCGAGAAAATCGCCATAAACAGGGCACCTACCGGAATTGCAAGGTTCACATATCCGTAAGGGATATGCAGAGCAGCACTGGTCTGTTTCACATTGCCCATTGCAAACGGAAATCCCAATTTTACCAGAACGATGTCAAATGCAATGCAGATCAGTTCAATGATAATGGTCAGGGTCTTTTTCGCATTGCCATGCAGACGGCTGGGGATCAGATCCAGTGTCAGATGGGAGCCTTTCAATGTGCAGATCGGCATTGCCAGGAAGAACATCCATATGAAGGAATAGCGGATGAATTCTTCCGACCAGACGATGGAATTGTTGAACACACGGCGCGCGATAACGGCGGCAAATGTGACCAGTACACCAACGAGCAGGATCGCTGCTGCGACATTCTTCAAAATATTAATCAGTGTTTTCATATTTTTTCCCTTTTCAAGCCAGGTCCGTGCAGCGGAACCTGCATTTTTTGAAGAATTGTTACGGGTTTTCCTTGAAGAAAGATAGATAAACACCCGCGCAGCGCTCCTTACAGTCTCATACGCGCCGCGCGGGCTGTTTATTTTTTCAAATCAGTCAGAAAACATTCTGCCGGATGTTATTTGGCAACTGCTGCCTGGATCATATCGAACACAGCCTGCTTGTTCTCGTCGCCGCCGATGTATTCTTCATAGAAGGATGCAACTGCTTCTTTTGCTTCGGTGTTTTCGATCTCGTGAACGGTGGTGTTGTTCTCTTCCAGCTGTGTCAGATAGCCGTCTTCGTTTGCCAGCCAGGTCTCGCGCTCCCACTTTTCAGCATCTGCTGCACACTCGTCAACGATCGCCTTGATGTCATCCGGAAGACCATTGTAGAGGTCTTTGTTCATAACGAACTGGCAGTCTGCATAGATGTGGCCGGATTTAAGCATATCAGAGCAAACTTCATACATCTTGTAGCTGATACCGGTCTCCAGGGTTCCTTCCATAGCTTCCACAACGCCCTGCTGCAGAGAGGAATAAACTTCTGTCATAGCGATCGGGGTCGGGTTTGCTCCCAGAGCGGAGAAGGTGGATACATACACATTGGATTCCGGAGTACGGATCTTCAGACCATTCAGGTCAGCCCAGGTCTCAAGCGGCTTGGTGGAGTAGATCATACGGGCACCGCCGTTCAGCCAGTTCAGGATATGAAGGTTGGTCTCTTCTTCAAGCTTAGCTTCCATCCATGCACCCATCTCACCGTCGCATGCTGCGAACAGCTGGTCATAATTGTCAAACAGGAACGGCAGGTTCAGTACGCCGAAAGCTTCGTCATAGTTGGAGTAAACGCTGCACTCACCAAATCCGATCTGGATAGCTCCGAGATCTACGGACTCGATGATCTCACGCTGGGAACCAAGAGCTCCGCCCGGGCTTACGGTAACTTCGATACGGCCGTCGGATTTCTCTTTCAGCTGGTCTGCGAAATACTGCAGAGCCTGTGTATGAGTAGTCGTCTCGGGAAGATGAATCGCTGCTACCCAGTTGTACTCTGCTGCGGAAGCGCTCATTGTCAGGGCTGCCATTGCTGCTACGCCGGCCAGTGCTGCCATAAGTTTCTTTGTCATTGTTGTTCCTCCTTTTTGGACTCCTTATGATATTTGTTCCTACCAGTATCCGTTTATCTGCATTGCATGGCCTGCTTAATATGTATTGCAGGATACATATCCGATATTTACTGCCGGTACGCAGGCTCCATGCAACATGCATTCCAGGGGTTCCCGCAGGAGAACTTCATCTCCGGGGATCGTTTTGAGGACCTTTCCGGGTCACGGTCTCAGCGCTTCACTTCCACGCCGGTGATATTCTCATAGTATTTCAGGATCGCGCTGTGGTCATCGCTGCCGCACTTATTGTTATGCAGCCACTGAAGCATCTCCTGAACCGCGCTCGTGAGGATCATCGGGGTACCTACGCCGTGTCCGGTATCCAGCGCATTGTTCAGATCCTTGATGTGAAGGTCGATCCGGAAGCCGGGCTTGAAGTTGCGGTCCATCATCATCGGAACCTTTGCATCCATAACCGTGGATCCTGCAAGGCCGCCGCGGATCGCTGCGAATACCTTTTCTGGATCAACACCGGCCATCGTTGCCAGCTCATAAGCCTCAGCGCACGCTGCGATGTTCACAGCCACGATCACCTGGTTCGCAAGCTTTGTGGTGTTGCCTGCGCCGTTTACTTCACCGCAGTGGACCACAGAACCGCCCATCACGCCCAGGAGCTTCTCATACTTGTCAAACATAGCCTTCGGACCGCCGCACATAATGGAAAGCGTTCCGTCGATCGCCTTCGGCTCGCCGCCGGAGACCGGTGCGTCCATCATGTTGATGCCGCGCTCTGCACATTTTTCAGCAATATCCTTGGACTCAAGGGGAGCGATGGAGCTCATGTCGATGATGTCAAGGCCTTCCTTTGCACCTTCTGCAATGCCGCCCTTGTCAAATACTGCAGCGCGTACATGCGGTGAATTGGGAACCATCGTGATGATCACATCACTTTTGGATGCCACATCGGCGTTGCTCGTGCCGCGAACTGCACCTGCTGCAACCACTTCATCAAGAGCTTTTGCTGCAAACGGATCGTATGCGGTCACTTCATAACCTGCCTTCAGCAGATTCAGGCACATCGGACGTCCCATGATACCAAGGCCTACAAATCCTACTTTCATTGTCATCTCCTCCTTATACTCTCTTGCACCTTTGTTTTTCAGGAATTTATCAGATCCAGTGGCTGGATTTTTTGTTGGAAAGATAGGTCATCAGCGGGACCCATCCGGTCTCATTGAACTGGCTGAGAAGCTTCTGTACCACACCAAAGGTGATAAACTCTTCCGGCTTCATTCCGTCCGGCTCATACGCACGTACGAACTCCGGAATCTTCATGAGCTGTTCAAGGATCTTCGGATCAATGGGATCATTGATCTTCTCAACCTGCGGCGGATCTGCTTCCAGGATCATATCCTGCACGCGGGTGTTGATGGTATACAGCAGATTGCCTCCGGCCATCTCAGTAAGGTGATAAGCACCGCGCAGTCCTGCCGGCATGATCAGGCAGTCTGTATATCCTCTTTCCTGGAACAGCTGATAGGTACGCTTCGCCATTGCCAGGCCGGCCATGGTGATCACGGACTCATCCAGTCCAAGTTCCATATCATAAGCCACATCACGCAGATAGTCATCCAGACGGCCTACCTGCTGCACTACGATGCAGATCGGCGGCTTAACGCCGTTGGCAATAGCCTTTTCCTTGCCGCGGTAATAAGCCTCAGCGACTGCCAGAGCCTGTGATACAGACACATTGACCGTAGCACAGATCGGAATGCCTTCCTCTGCCAGATGCTCGATCGTTTTCACACCTGCTGCCGTTGCCGGAAGCTTTACAGCAATATTCGGTGCCCAGGAGTGTACTCTGCGGCCCTGCTCCAGCATCTTGTCCCAGCGGCCCTGATAGCCCGGGTTGAGCTGTCCGAGTGCATAGCCGTCTTTCCCGTCGCTCTCATCATAGATACGGCGAACCTTGTCGGCCGCGTAAGTGGCGACCAGCTTCAGGAGTGCTTCCGCTCTCTCTTCAGGTTCCATCTCATCGCCCAGTGCAAGCACCTTCGGCTGCCAGAAATCCGGCTCGGAAGTGAAGGAACGATAGGTAAGCACCGGATTTGTCGTCACACCGGTAGCTCCTCTTTCAAGAGCCAGGTCGATCTCAGCGGGACTTCCGGAATCATGCCACCATCTGGTCTGCGTACAATTGTTGATCCACTCTAAATAATTCATATCCGGTCCTCCGGCATCCCCGCAGGGATGCCCGAAAAATGTTTGATCAATGTGATGCTTATGCTTCGTAATCGTAAGCGGTCAGAACATTCCATCCGTCGTTGATGAACTGGTCAATGGTACGGTTGGTAGCGCCGTATGCCATGAACTCGTTCTGGGTCATTCCGTCTTCCAGATAAGCCTTGCGGAATTCCGGCATGGTCATCAGACGGTCGATCACGGCCTGGTCTACCGGGATGTTCACGCGCTCTTCCTGCGGAGCATCCTTGGCTACCAGCTGGGCGATCTTCGGAGCGATGGAGAAGATCATCTTCGCGCCGGCCATTTCATAGACCTGATTGGCACCGCGCATACCTGCCGGCAGAATGTAGGAAGAATATCCTCTCTCGTTGAAGATCTGATAAGCTTTCTTCAGGCAGGCAATACCTGCAGAAGTGATATCGCTCTCGGATACTGCAGCTTTGGTATCATGTGCCACATCGCGCAGATAGTCATCCAGACGTCCGGCCATCAGAACTGCAGCGGTAAGTCCCGGCTTGATGCCGTTTTCCTGTGCTCTCTTTTTACCGCGCTCTGCTGCTGCGCCTACTTCCAGAACCTGCGGAACTGTGAAGCTGACAGTAGCTGCCATGTTAAATCCCATCGCAACGCCTTCTTCGTAGGCTTCGATACCGGCTCTGGTGGCGGGAACCTTGATCATCAGGTTCGGAGCCCACTGACCGTAGCGTTTTACCTGCTCGATCATGTAATCAGCATCACCGCACTTGAGCGGGTTGGTCTGTGCGCAGATGTATCCTTCTCCGGGGTTGCCTTTCTCAAAGATCGGCTTTGCCTCTTCCAGATAATAGCCGGTCACCAGATGGATCAGCTCCATGGCTTTTTCATCACCCTTCAGGCCTCTCGGAAGCTTTGCAAGGCGGTCTGCCCAGAATGCTCTGTCAGAGTTAAGGGTCGACTGGATCAGGAACGGATTGGTGGTCATACCGGTCGCGCCATTGCCGAATGCCTCTACCTGCTGTGCTCTTACTGCAGAATCATGCCAATAGATAGACGGTGTCGTTGAAAACCATTTCAGATATGCATGCTCGCTCATAGTGGATGTCCTCCTTCATCATTATGCAATTTCATTTATTAAAATTATTTGTTTCCTGTTTTATTCAGCCCATCATCGGAGCTGCTTCGATGGAGACGATGGTCTCAAGCGCCTTCATGTAATCGAGTCCGCGTTTTGCACACTCAAACTCAGTGGGGTACGGTGTGCACTCTGTGGAAATGTATCCGTTATAACCGGTATCGTAAAGAGCTCTCATGATCGGCTTGAAATCTACGCCGCCGGCTCCCGGATATCCGCGGTTATTGTCGGAGAAATGTACATATCCGGTGATGTCCGCCGCATTTTTCACGGTCTCGTACTCATTCCAGTCCTCGATCGCCATGGAATGGGTATCAATATGCAGGAACAGATTGTCCTTTTTCATGTCCCGCAGGAACTGTGCTGTCTCCGGAACGCTGTTCAGGTAATTGTTGATATAGCGCATGATCGACTCAACGTAGATCTTAACGCCCTTTTCCTTCGCGTAATCACACAGCTGGCCAAGGCCTTCCCTGTAGTATCCAAGGTACTGCTCCTCCCGGTCAAAGTCCGGAATGCTTCCCCTCATGATGCCTACCACCACAGGAGATCCGATCTGCGCACCAAGGTCGATGTGTGCCTTCAGACGGGCCACCGCCTTCGCGCGCTGTTCCGCGTCATCATGAATCAGGCACAGTCCGTTTCTCGTGAACTCCATTCCCGTGGAGATCGCACAGAACTCCAGGCCTTCATTTGCTGCCGCTTTGTTCAGCCTTTCCGGATCATACTGCTCCGGATTGCGGATAAAGAGCTCGATGGCATCATAACCGGCTTTTTTCACCTGATCCGCCACATGTTCGATCTCGCCCCGGATGATCACCGGCTGACGGACCGGCTGCGGTTCCAGAGAACAGGAAATACCGTATTTAAACATTGCGTTCTCCTCCGTTTCTGATCACTTTATGCTTGTCTTATGTTTATAATGTATGCTTTACTGTATGCTGGTCTATTGCCTGTTATGCCATATGCATTCCGCCGTTCACATCAAGCATGTGTCCGGTGATGAATGCCGCGTCATCGCTGGCCAGGAACGCAACCGCCGCTGCCATATCCTCCGGCTTTCCAAGACGTCCCAGCGGGATCTTGGTAAGCAGGCGGGCCATTGCCTCGTCGGAGAAGGCTTTGGTAATCGGAGTCTCGGTAGTTCCCGGGCAGACTGCATTCACATTGATGTGGAATTTGGCAAGCTGTCTGGCCATTCCCATCGTGATCGCATTGATGCCGCCCTTGGATGCGGAATAAGCCATGCAGGTCTCAAATCCGCCCATGCGCCCTGCGAGTGAACTGGTGTTGATGATCCTTGCATGCTCAGACTGTTTCAGATAAGGAAGTGCTTTCTGTGACATGAAGAAGGCACCTTTCAGATTGATCGCCATTTCCATTTCATCTGCCTTTTTTAGGACCACCTTCATATTGAACCCTCCAGAAATGTTAAAATATTTTTACATTTTTATGTTATATTCCACAGTGCAAAATGTCAAGATGTTTTAACATTTTTATGTTTTGCCATAAAGAAAAGACGTTCACTAAGGAACGTCTTTAAATAGGCTTTTATCAATACTTCCATCCGCCGTCATATCCGTACTATTCAAAATTATATGTAAATCGTGTGTAGTAAAGCACTTTCAAGTGCCAAAAAAAGCCCTGATCTCCCTGCTGATACGTTCACTTTCATAATAATGAATGTAATGCCCGCATTTCAGGTATATTATTCTTGCATTTGTCTGTTTGGCAAATTCCCGTTCATATTCAATCCATCCGGCTGATACCTGCTTGCCGTCAGATACAAACATCAGAATTGGGCACGCAATTGTTTCTGCTGTATGCACAAGCTTTGCGTTTTTCAGCACTGCTTTCGCCTCGTTCACATAGCAGGAATTC
>CACZZH010000025.1 GCA_902785635.1 uncultured Lachnospiraceae bacterium | reverse complement strand
AACCGCAAAAAGCTGCTCAGTGAGATCAGCCGTTATGCTTCCGGCAAGTGCAATCAGAAGGTCGTTAAGACCTGGATCGAAGAATCTGCTGCAATGCATGAATTCGTTTCCGGGATTCTGGAGAGCGAACCATACAATTTCAAGTGCGATTTTACTGCAGGGGAGGAGGCTCGCTGGCCCGAAAGCGAGGACGGAACCGATTACATGTTCCCCGAGCAGGAGCACAACTACCGTGCTTCCGAGAGTGAGTATGGAATGGACCGTAACGAAGTATTCCTGGAGTATATTCAGGGCCTTGGATACGATGTGGACTTCAATACCAGTCTGGTGAAGCTGGAGAAGGATGACACCGGACGTGTGACCGGCATTATCGCCCAGAAAGCTACCGGTGAGTTTGTACGGATCAACGCGGCGAAGGGTGTGCTTCTGGCATGCGGCGGCTACCCGGGCAATCCGTATATGATGGAACAGCTTGACCCGCTTGGAACCTCTGTGACGACCGCCTGCAGCTTCAGTCCTTCCGATAAGGGCATGGGAATCCGTGCAGCGGTATGGGCAGGTGCTTCTCTTGATAAAGAAGCAGCTCCGATGCTCTTTGACCGCGGTCTGGTTGCCCCAGGCGTGGATGCAGGTTATGTGGTAAATGAATCAGCTTTCGGCGGCAAGGAGTTCCCGGGCACGGTGCGTCAGTACAATCCCGGCACACAGCCGTTCCTGAAGGTGAACCGCCGCGGTGAGCGTTTTGCAAATGAGTCCAGCCCCTATAATGATATCGTGTATGCGGCAGCACAGCAGCCCGGCCGTGTATATGCGCAGATCCATGATGCAAATTACTGGGAGGATATTCAGCGCTTCCATACGATCGGATGCTCGGCACAGTCCAGAAACATCCCCGGATATATGGAAGGAATGCTTCAGCAGCAGGAGGAAGCCGGCCTGATCATGAAGGCGGATACTCTGGAAGAGCTGGCGGACAAGCTGGGATTTGAAGGCGAGGCGAAAGACACCTTCCTGGCAACTGTTGAGCGTTATAATGAGCTTTATGATCAGCAGAGCGATGATGATTTTGGCAAGATGGCTCCGCGCCTTTCCGAGATCCGTACGGCTCCGTTCTATGGCCTGTGGCTTGGCGCTTCCCTGCTTACGACGGAACAGGGCATTGCCATCAACGAAAAGACGCAGGCTCTGGATGCTGACCGCAATCCGATTCCGGGTCTGTACATCACCGGTGATATGTCCGGAAGCTTCTTTGCAAACAATTATCCCTGCCTGATGCCGGGTATCGCCTGCGGACGTACGCTTACGTTTGCGATCAAGGCGATCAAACAGATGGGCGGACTGGAATAACACCCAAAAAGATTGACAATCCTGCGGTTCAATGTTATTGTGCTTTAAGGCGCAGTAAATGGGCCGTGCAGAGGAAAGTTTACATGACTTTTGTCTCCTGCAGAGCATATCTGCAGGAGATTGTTTTTATCTCATAAGTAATTCCGACGAGAAGGCAGCAAAGCTGCCGCGCGGCAGCGCAGCAAAGCGCGCGAGTCTTGACAGTAGGGGGAATGGTTCAATGATGAAAGCCGGCAAGTATGCAAGACAATATTTCCTGCCTCCTTATCCATGCAGAAAATGGGTGGAAAAAGATTATGTGGAGAAAGCTCCGGTATGGTGCAGTGTTGATCTGCGTGACGGGAATCAGGCCTTGGTCGTACCTATGACACTGGAGCAGAAGCTGAAATATTTTTCTCTTCTGGTGGATATCGGTTTTAAGGAGATCGAAGTGGGTTTTCCGGCTGCTTCCGCAACGGAGTATCTGTTTCTGAGGGCGCTGATCGAGCGCGGCATGATACCGGATGATGTTACGGTGCAGGTACTTACACAGGCAAGGGAGCATATCATCCGCAAAACCTTTGAAGCCCTCAGAGGTGCCAGGAATGCGATCGTTCATGTATATAATTCCACCTCCCAGACGCAGAGAGAACAGGTATTCCATAAACCTAAAGCAGATATCAAACAGATCGCTGTGGACGGAGCTTCTCTCCTCAGAGAACTTACAGAGCAATACGGCGGCAACTACCGGTTTGAGTACAGCCCGGAAAACTTTACCGGTACTGAGCCGGAATTTGCGCTTGAGGTGTGCAATGCTGTACTGGATGTGTGGAGACCTGTACCGGAGCGGAAAGTGATCATCAATCTTCCCAGCACAGTGCAGCTCTCGCTGCCGCATGTATATGCGAGCCAGATCGAGTACATGAATGATAATCTGAAATATCGTGACAGCGTAGTGCTTTCTCTGCATCCGCACAATGACCGGGGCAGTGCTGTATCCGATGCAGAACTCGGCATGCTGGCGGGAGCAGACCGTATTGAGGGAACACTCTTCGGCAACGGCGAGCGGACCGGGAACGTGGATATCATCACACTGGCAATGAATATGTACTCGCAGGGTGTGGATCCGAAGCTCAATTTCGATGATATGACAAAGATCAGCGAGAGCTATGAGGAATACACCGGCATGAAGATCAATGAGCGCAGTCCGTATTCCGGAGCACTGGTATTTGCCGCATTTTCCGGTTCTCATCAGGATGCGATCGCCAAAGGCATGAAATACCGTAAGGAGAAAGGTGAGGATACCTGGACAGTACCGTATCTTCCGATCGATCCGACGGATATCGGAAGAAGCTATGACGGGGATGTGATCCGCATCAACAGCCAGTCCGGAAAAGGCGGTGTCGGCTTTGTGCTGGAACAGCATTTCGGTCTGAGACTTCCGAAAAAAATGCGCGAATCCATGGGATATGCTGCAAAATCGGTTTCAGATCATGCGCATAAGGAACTTTCACCGGAGGAAGTGTTCGATCTTTTCAAAAGCAGATACGAAAATATCACAACTCCTTACGAGATCAACGAGGTGCATTTCAAGCAGCATAACGGAATCATCGCAGAAGTCACGACCACAGGCGAAGGCCGCCGCAATGTTGTGATCGCCTCCGGTAACGGCCGTCTGAATGCAGTGAGCAATGCTCTGAAAAAGATATATCATCTGGAATACAATCTGGTCACTTACGAAGAGCATGCACTGGAGCGCAGTTCCAGTTCACGGGCCATCGCATATGTGGGCATTGAGAATCCTGCAGGAGACCTTTACTGGGGTGCAGGCATTGATGTGGATATTATACATTCATCGATCGATGCTCTTCTTACTGCTGTCAACAATATGGTGACCGGAACCCGGTGAGATGAAGGAATGTGCACAGTCATCTGCAAATATGACAGCCTTGTTTAAAATGTTACAAAATTATTAATAAAATATTGACATTTTTTCTCCGGATGGTTAAAATATGGAAGGGGAATTCTGTTCAATTTCTATATTTTATTTGCTGAATCATAGATTCATTTATGATTCAGGCCAGGTGACCGGAGATGAAAAAAGAGTCAAAAGTGAAAAAAGAATACATCCTTCTGCCCATTTTGGGAGGATTACTGCTTTACACCCTGTTAATGATCACGCTGCTCCCGATCGGAAAAGAGCCAAATACCGTGCTGGCGACGGAGCATGAAGATGCAGAAGCTGCAATGGAGCTGCAGCCGGGACTTGCAGCAGTAATGGACAGTGTATCGGAGATGGAATCATTTTCGCAAAGGAGCAGAATGGTTCCTGTAACAGCACCCGGAGAACAGATCCTCGCAGGCGCGAAGGAAGTCAACCGGGGACTGATGAACCAGAATGCGTTCAGCCGGTATGCCCGCAGAGCGAATGAACTGGGCTATGATGCACAGCAGGTCGTTGCCAATAACCAGCTTTCCTATCAGGAGTACTATACACTGCTGCAGATCGTGGAAGCTGAGGCGACCGGAGGCGATGTGAAAAGTAAGATGCTGATCGCCAATGTAGTCCTCAATCGAGTGGAGGATGAACGTTTTCCCGATACGATCACGGATGTGGTATGGCAGAATGTGGACGGATTTCCGCAGTTTTCGCCTACGGCTGACGGGCGAATGGGAAATCTGACGATCACGGAAACGACAAAACAGGCAGTTAAGAGAGCACTCGAAGGAGAGAATAATGCGCAGGGAGCCTTGTTCTTTGTAGCGAGATCTTCCGCTTCCGGTACCAACCTGAAATGGTTTGACGATTCGCTTGTATATCTATATGAATACGGAGGGCATGCTTTTTATCGTTTTCCGACGGACGGGGAGCTGGAGGAGATGGAGACTGCCGCTGCGGAAACTGAAGAAATACTATAGGAGATCTGTAATGCAATTGTTTTATACTTCCACAAGAAGCAGTGAAGACAGAGTAACGTCCGCACAGGCGATTCTGGCGGGTCTGGCACCGGATGGAGGACTGTATGTTCCCGAACAGTTTCCGAAACTGGATGTCTCCCTGGAAGAGCTTTCCGGGTTTGATTACCGGGAGACTGCCTGGAGAATCATGAAGCTGTTCCTGACGGATTTTACGGAGGAAGAACTGCGCGGATGCATCCGGAGCGCTTATGATGAAAAGTTCGACACGCAGCAGATCGTACCGCTGCATAAGGCAGACGGAGCATGGTATCTGGAACTGTATCATGGAGCGACCATCGCATTTAAGGATATGGCACTTTCCATTCTGCCATACCTGATGACGACTGCGGCAAAGAAATGCGGTCTCACGAAGGAGATCGTCATACTTACAGCCACCTCCGGGGATACCGGAAAGGCCGCTCTGGCGGGTTTTGCAGATGTTCCCGGGACAAGGATCGCAGTCTTTTATCCAAAGCATGGCGTGAGTCCGATCCAGGAAAAACAAATGGTAACACAGGCAGGGAAAAATGTGACGGTCATCGGGATCGAAGGCAATTTTGACGATGCACAGAGCAATGTGAAAAAGATGCTCACAGATCCGCAGCTTCGTTCACTGCTGGATGCTCACGGCTTCCAGTTTTCATCTGCCAACTCCATCAATATCGGTCGGCTGGTACCGCAGATCGTTTATTATGCTTATGCATACGGCCGGCTTTGCCGGGAGGGTGCGATCTCGCCGGGTGAGGAGATCAACATCACCGTACCGACCGGAAATTTCGGGAACATCCTGGCAGCGTTTTATGCGAAGCAGATCGGGATTCCTGTCCGGAAGCTGATCTGTGCGTCCAATGAGAATAAAGTGCTCTATGACTTTTTCAAAACCGGTATTTACGACCGGAACCGGGAGTTTATTCTGACATCTTCTCCGTCCATGGATATTCTGATCTCCAGTAATCTGGAGAGACTGATCTATCAGATCACAGGGAGAGATACGAAAAAATGCACAGAGCTGATGAGACAGCTTTCGAAAGATGGTGTATATCGGATCGATCCGGAGATGAAGGAACAGCTTTCCTGCTTCTACGGGAACTTTGCCTCCATGGAAGAGACCGCAAAACAGATCCGCAGGGTATTTGAGGCAGCCGGATATGTGATCGATACGCATACGGCAGTCGGATCCTGTGTGTACGGGAAATATGCTGATGAGACCGGGGATCAGACGCCGGCAGTCATTGCCTCTACGGCAAGTCCGTATAAGTTTACCCGAAGCGTGATGGAGGCTCTCGGAGAAGACGGATCGGATGCGGATGATTTTGTTCTGGCGGACCGGCTGAGTGCACTTTCCGGTACACGGGTCCCTCAGGCAGTGGAGAATATCCGGACGGCGCCGGTCCTGCATGATACAGTTGTGAAAAAGGAAAAAATGCAGGAAGCAGTCCTGAGTTTTCTGGGGATAAATATCTTTTAACAGATAAGGGAGTCAATTATGGATAATACGTCGCTCATGTCATTTCTGGATATTATCGTGGTGCTTGCGGGTGCCTATGTGCTCTATTCCTGGTATCTGCTGGTCACAAAAAAGGAGATCCGGCAGGGAGTCATGATTCCGAAGGATGTGGATCCGAGACGCTGTAAGGATATTGACGGCTTTGTAAAGTATATGTCCCCCCGTACACTGGTGCTGGGGATCATGGCACTGATCAGCGGCGGAATCGGAATCTATCAGGATAACATCAGGCTGCTGAATCCTATTATCTACTGGACATTTTTTGTTGCATTTCTGGGGGTGCTGATCTGGTTCGGATACGGAACCAAGAAGGCATTGAAGGATTTCTTCTGACTTCTGAGGGTCTTTTCGCAGACGGGCCTTAATAGAATTCTAATAATGAGTTTTATTACTGAAAAAGGACAGGCGGAGCAGTTCATCATGATGATGAATAACTCCTTCCCGTCCTTTTTCTTCTGCATGGAAACCACAGGCGCTTTCTGAACTGTGGATCGATACTGTTTTCCGGGGCTTACCGCTCACGGATGGGAATGTATTTTTTGTTTTCGCTGATGCTCACATATGCGGGACGGATGATCTTTCCGCGGTTGGCGAGCTCTTCGATACGGTGTGCGCTCCAGCCGACGCTTCTTGCAATGGCAAAAAGAGGAGTGTACAGCTCTTTGGGAAGACCGAGGATATCATATACATATCCGCTGTAAAAGTCGACATTTGCGCTGACGCCCTTGTAAATGTGAGAATTACGACCGATTATGCAGGGAGCAAGATCCTCCACCAGACAGTAAAGAGCATACTCATCCATCAGACCTTTCTCCTCAGAGAGCCGTTTCGCGAAAGATTTAAGCAGCACTGCACGCGGATCGGAAAGAGAATAGACCGCATGTCCCATTCCGTAGATCAGTCCGGAATGATCGAAGGCGTCTTTGGAGAGGATCTTCTGCAGATAGGCTTCGACCTCGTTTTCATCCTTCCAGTCTTTCACGTTCTGCTTGATCTCCTCCATCATTTTTACGACTTTAATGTTGGCGCCGCCGTGCCGCGGACCTTTAAGTGATCCCAGGGATGCGGCGAACACAGAATACGTATCGGTGCCGGAGGAAGAGACTACGTGGGTGGTGAAGCTGGAATTGTTTCCTCCGCCGTGCTCCATATGCAGTACCAGCGCTATATCGAGCAGACGGGCTTCGGTCTCGGTGTAATGGCTGTTTTTACGGAGCACGTGCAGAATGTTTTCCGCAAAGGAAAGTTCCGGATCGGGCTTGTTGATGTACAGGCTTTTGCCGTTGTAGTAATGCTGATAAATATGATATCCATAGACGGATATAAGCGGAAGCATGGAGATCAGCTGCATACACTGGCGCAGTACGTTCGGGATCGAGATATCGTCTGCCTGGTCATCAAATGAGTACAGTGTAAGGACGCTGCGCGCAAGTACGTTCATCATATCCTGGCTTGGAGCGTTCATGATGATATCGCGCACGAAATTCGAAGGCAGCTGGTCCTGACACCGGTGAAGTTCATCGGAGAAATCCTTCAGCTGCCTTCGGTTGGGAAGTGTTCCCATGAGCAGAAGATAGGCAATTTCCTCAAATCCAAACCTGCCCTCGGATGCAAAACCCTGTACCAGTGCATTAATGTTCTGTCCCCGGTAGAAGAGTTCGCCGTCGCACGGAATGTCTTTCCCGTCGGGACCGGGTCTTTTGCCGTTTACGGTGGAAATGTCCGTCAGGCCGGCGCGAACGCCTTTGCCGTCCAGATCGCGCAGGCCACGCTTTACTTCTTTTTCAATATATAACTCCGGCGGAATGCGGCTGACTTCTTCACTTTGCCTGGCCATCTTTAAAAGTGCCGGAGTGATTTCAGAATAATCAGAGTAATAAGTATCATTCATATGGGTCACCTCGCTGACTCCCTGGAAATACAATGCAGTTCCCTTTGCGCAGGATGGAAGACCGCTTCTGAAGCGGGACCGGTCCGGGCAAAAAGAATATCGACAAGTATAACACACTTATCCGGAAAAGAAAAATGAAAAGAATATCAAATCTTTCAGGGCGGACCGGAACATTATTGACAGGTTTTCCGAAACGTGTGATAATAACAGCGATTACATGGTTCATGTTAATACAATCAATCATAGAAAAGAGAGGTATATGATGGCAGCAATTGATTTAACCAAGTATGGCATTACCGGAGCAACTGAGATAGTTCACAACCCTTCCTACGAATTTCTGTTCGAGGAAGAGACCAAACCGGGTCTGGAAGGATTTGACGTAGGAAAAGTCAGTGAACTGGGCGCTGTGAACGTAATGACTGGTATCTATACCGGCCGTTCTCCCAAAGACAAATATATTGTCATGGACGAGAACTCCAAGGACACTGTATGGTGGACAAGCGACGAATATAAGAACGACAACCATCCCATGACCCAGGAGACCTGGAAGGACATGAAGGATCTTGCCAAGAATGAACTTTCCGGCAAGAGACTGTTTGTGATGGACTGCTTCTGCGGCGCCAACAAAGACACCCGCATGGCTGTGCGCTTTATCATGGAAGTTGCATGGCAGGCTCATTTCATCAAGAACATGTTCATCATGCCGAGTGAAGAAGAACTCGAGACCTTCGAACCGGATTTCGTAGTTTACAACGCTTCCAAGGCGAAAGTTGAAAACTATAAGGATTATGGCCTGAATTCCGAGACCTGCGTTGCATTCAATGTTACTTCCCGTGAAGCGGTCATCATCAACACCTGGTACGGCGGCGAAATGAAGAAGGGTATCTTCTCCATGATGAACTACTATCTGCCGCTGAAGGGCATTGCTTCCATGCACTGCTCTGCCAACACGGATATGGAAGGCAAGAACACGGCCATCTTCTTCGGCCTTTCCGGAACCGGCAAGACCACCCTTTCCACCGACCCGAAGCGTCTGCTGATCGGTGATGACGAGCACGGCTGGGATGACAACGGCGTGTTCAACTTTGAGGGCGGCTGCTATGCAAAGGTCATCAACCTCGACAAGGATTCCGAGCCGGATATCTACAATGCGATCAAACGCAATGCTCTGCTTGAGAACGTTACTCTGGATGAGAACGGAAAGATCGATTTCGCAGATAAGAGCGTGACCGAGAACACCCGTGTATCCTATCCGATCGAGCATATTGAGAAGATCGTTAAGAACGTTTATCCGATCTCTGCAGGTCCGGACGCTGAGAATGTGATCTTCCTGTCCGCAGATGCTTTCGGCGTACTTCCGCCGGTATCCATCCTGACTCCGGAGCAGACCCAGTACTACTTCCTGTCCGGTTTCACTGCAAAGCTGGCAGGTACCGAGCGCGGCATCACCGAGCCCACCCCGACCTTCTCCGCATGCTTCGGTCAGGCATTCCTGGAGCTGCATCCGACCAAGTACGGAGAGGAACTGGTGAAGAAGATGAACAAAGTCGGCGCAAAGGCTTATCTGGTAAATACCGGATGGAACGGCACCGGCAAGCGTATCTCCATCAAGGATACCCGCGGCATCATCGACGCGATCCTGAATGGCGATGTAAACAAGGCTCCGACCAAGAAGATCCCGATCTTCGACTTCGAAGTACCGACCGAGCTTCCGGGCGTAGATCCCGCGATCCTGGATCCGAGAGATACCTATGCCGATGCAGCCGAATGGGAAGCTAAGGCAAAGGATCTGGCCGGAAGATTCATCAAGAACTTCAGCAAGTATACCGGAAATGAAGCAGGCAAGGCTCTGGTTGCAGCCGGTCCGCAGCTTTAATTCATAGGATTTTATCTGCAAAACAGATAAATGAAAACGTCACTCCCTGGGGTGTGCGACAATCCCTTTATTTTGAACCTACATTTACTTTTATGGGATTCCTAAATCGCTATGGTCAATGTCAGGCCTCCGTTTGCAGTGGAAGACAGCGGTCATAGCTGCGGCAAACCCACCTAGCTTCGCTAGGAGTCAAAATTAGGGAAACGGCACTCTGGGGAGTTTCTATGCTTTCCTTTCTGACCCTGGATATGTAAGTGAAATGAGCCGAAGAAAAAAGAAGATGCTGGAGCAGCTGTCCGAAGAGGAGCGGCGCGAATATGAACTGAAACGTCCCAGATATGTGTATCTTGCGACGCGGTTCATCAAGAAGATACTTTCAGACCGTATACCGGTATATGCAGCACAGGCAGCATATTATGTGATCATGAGCGCAGCGCCCATGCTTTTTCTGATGCTTACTTTTCTGAAATATACACCGCTTACCGAGGAGATGATTCTGGAAACGCTTTCCTATGTGCTCAACGAAGATCTCATGGGTACGGTCCAGGCTGTGGTAAGAGGGATTTATCACGGTTCGTTCCGGTTTGTATCCTTTGCGGCAGTGTCTCTGTTCTGGGTAGCCGGAAGCGGTGTGATGGGCCTGACAAAAGGGCTCAACTGTATTCATTCCGTACGTGAGAACCGTAATTATCTGATCCTTCGAGTAAGGTCCTCTTTTTATGCGGTCCTGTTGGTGGTCGCTTTCATCATCGCACTGGGGAGCATGGTCTTCGGCATGCGTTCTCTGTCGGTGTTGTCCAGTGTCCTGCCGTTTTTCAATCCGGACCAGTATGCTTTTTCTGTACTGATCACACTGATCGCAATGATCGTGCTGACCTGGGTGTTCGATGCACTTTATGTCATGCTTCCGAACCGGCGAGTCCGTTTTTTCAGTCAGATCTATGGAGCAGTGTTCACCACGATCGCCTGGAGTGTTTTCTCCCTGATCTTTTCTGTGTATCTTACAGTTGCGAAGAACCTGTCGATCCTCTATGGAGGACTGATCACCATCGTGATGACACTGCTGTGGCTGTACATCTGCATGTGGCTGTTCTTTCTCGGAGGAGAGATCAATGCCTGGATGGAGAACTCGGACAGTTTCCCGTTCTGACGCGCAGGATCTGCCATCAAATAACCGGGACATTGTTATCGCGTTATCGCCAGTTCCTTTCCCTTGACATTTTTGCAGGAAGTGTGTTAAACTGTGCCTCGTGTTATAAACGATGATGGTGCACAGTAAAGATTCCTGATCCTGATCAGAGAGAAGCGTCACTGGCTGAAAGCGCTTTGAGGCTCCGGGAGTATCTTGAATTTCACACCGGAGTTCCGGCTTTGAACAGCAGTAGAGGCCGGCGTGAGCTGCGCGTTAAGCAGGAAAAGAGTCTGCTGCACTTTATGGCGGCAGGAATCAGGGTGGTACCGCGGAAAATTCGTCCCTGCCATGGCCTTTGGGCTGCGGCAGGTTTTTTTGTTTCATAGGAAATTGTGAAGTGGATGATGCGGGATCGATTTGAAAGGAGAACAGGATGAACAGTCAACTTAAGGAAATCAGGGAGCAGGCGATGAAGCGCCTTTCACAGGCGGATACGCTTGATATGCTCAATGATGCCAGAGTCGCTTTCCTCGGAAAAAAGGGAGAGCTGACCGCGGTGCTTAAGAGCATGAAAAATATCAGTCCGGAGGAGCGTCCGGCGTTCGGACAGATGGTAAATGAGACTCGTGCTGCCATCGAAAAGCAGATCGAAGAGACAAAGAAGATGCTGGAGAGCAAAGCCCTCGAGCGTCAGCTTGCAGCAGAGGAGATTGATGTTACCCTTCCGGCGAAGCGGAATCCGGTCGGACACCGCCATCCCAATCAGATCGCCCAGGAAGAGGTAGAACATATCTTCATCGGTATGGGCTATGAAGTGATCGAAGGTCCTGAGATCGAATATGATAAATATAATTTCGAACTTCTGAATATTCCCGCAAACCATCCGGCAAAGGATGAACAGGATACCTTCTATATCACAAAAGATATCGTTCTGCGTACCCAGACTTCTCCGGTCCAGGCCAGAGTCATGCAGCAGGGAAAACTGCCGATCCGCATGATCTCTCCCGGACGTGTGTTCCGTTCCGACGAAGTGGATGCCACCCATTCGCCGTCCTTCCATCAGATCGAAGGTCTTGTGATCGATAAGGACATCACTTTCGCTGATCTGAAAGGAACCCTGGAAGAGTTTGCTAAGAAGCTGTTCGGCGAGGAGACGAAGACGAAATTCCGTCCCCATCATTTCCCGTTCACCGAGCCGAGCGCCGAGGTGGATGTATCCTGCTTCAAGTGCGGTGGTAAGGGCTGCCGTTTCTGCAAAGGCAGCGGCTGGATCGAGATTCTCGGATGCGGAATGGTGCATCCTCATGTTCTTGAAATGTGCGGGATCGATCCGGAGGAATACACCGGTTTTGCGTTCGGTGTAGGCCTGGAGCGTATCGCGCTTCTTCGCTATGAGATCGATGACATGCGTCTGCTGTATGAAAATGATGAGCGTTTTCTGAAACAGTTCTGATCCGGGAAGGAGGATAAAAATGAATACAACTTACTCATGGATTAAAGCATATGTGCCGGATCTTGATGTGACTGCACAGGAATATACGGATGCGATGACACTCACCGGAACAAAGGTTGAAGGATTTGTCAAAGCGGATGCGGATCTTGATAAGATCGTGATCGGACAGATCAAAGAGATCGAAAGACATCCGGATGCAGATAAGCTGATCATCTGTCAGGTAGATATCGGAACGCAGATCACCCAGATCGTGACTGGTGCCCCAAATGTAAAGGTCGGAGACAAGGTTCCCGTAGTGCTGGACGGCGGACGTGTCGCCGGAGGTCATGACGGAAAGCTCACACCGGGCGGCGTGGAGATCAGGCAGGGAAAGCTTCGCGGCGTGGAATCGAACGGAATGCTCTGTTCGATCGAGGAGCTCGGATCCACAAAGGAGCTGTATCCGGAGGCACCCGAGTACGGAATCTATATTTTCCCGGAGGATGCTCAGGTCGGAGCAGATGCTGTGCATGAGCTTGGCCTGGATGATGTGAACTTCGAATATGAGATCACATCCAACCGTGTGGACTGCTTCAGCGTGATCGGAATTGCAAGAGAGGCGGCAGCTACATTCCGGAAGAAATTTGTTCCTCCCGTAGTCACCGCTACCGGCAATGACGAAGATGTACACGATTATGTAAAAGTGACGGTCAGGGATGCGGATCTGTGTTCCCGATATACGGCGAGAGTTGTGAAGAACATCCACATTGCGCCATCTCCGAAATGGATGCAGCGCAGGCTTGCATCAGCCGGTATCCGTCCGATCAATAACCTGGTGGACATCACGAACTATGTGATGGAAGAGTTCGGACAGCCGATGCATGCATTTGATTATGATCAGATCGCCGGTCATGAGATCATCGTACGCCGAGCCGAAAACGGTGAAAAGTTCACCACGCTGGATGGGCAGGAACGGACGATGGATGAGAACGTTCTCATGATCTGTGACGGGGAAAAGGCAGTCGGTATCGCCGGAATCATGGGTGGTGAAAATTCCATGATCACGGATGATGTGAAAACGATGCTGTTCGAAGCCGCCTGCTTCGACGGTACGAATATCCGTCTGTCATCCAAACGCATCGGACTTCGCACGGATGCATCCGCAAAGTTCGAGAAAGGTCTTGACCCGAATAATGCAGAAGCGGCTATGAACCGTGCCTGCCAGCTCATTGAAGAACTTGGCGCCGGTGAAGTGGTCGGCGGCATGGTTGATGTATATTCCGCGAAAAAGGAACCGGTCCGTGTTGTATTTGAACCGGAAAAGATCAATGCGCTTCTTGGCACAGATCTTACAAAGGAAGAGATGCTGGGTTATCTGAAGAGTGTGGAACTGGAATACGATGCCGATACAAATGAGATCGTTGCACCGACATTCCGTCATGATATTTTCCGCACGGCTGACCTGGCTGAGGAAGTTGCCCGCTTCTATGGATATGACAATATCCCGGTGACACTTCCGAAGGGAGGAGCTACTACCGGAGGTAAATCCTTCAAGATGAAGATCGAAGAGATCGCCAGGACAGTAGCCAGATACAACGGGTTCTCGCAGGGAATGAGCTATTCCTTCGAAAGCCCCAAGGTATTTGAAAAGCTTTCTCTTCCGGAGGACGCACCGGAACGCCGGGCGATCCGGATCAGCAATCCGCTGGGCGAAGATTTCAGCATCATGCGCACGATCTCTCTGAACGGCATGCTTTCCTCGCTGGCTTTTAACTATAATCACCGTAATAAAAATGTCCGCCTGTTTGAACTGGGCAATATCTATTGTCCGAAGAGCCTTCCTCTTACGGAACTTCCGGATGAGCGGATGCAGTTTACACTGGGAATGTACGGCGATGGTGATTTCTTCACCATGAAGGGAGTCGTGGAGGAATTCCTGGAGAATGTCGGAATCAGCGGAAGAAAAACGTATGATACCTCCGAAAAGAAACCGTTCCTGCATCCGGGCAGACAGGCAAGGGTCATAATGGGAGATAAAGTACTGGGTTATCTCGGCGAAATACATCCCATTACAGCATCCGTTTACGGAATCGGAGAGAAAGCCTATGTTGCTGTTCTCGATATGCCGGTGATCGTATCGATGGCCTCCTTTGATATCAAGTATAACGGGATCGCCCGCTACCCGGCTGTGGCCAGAGATATCAGCATGCTGGTTCCGAAAGCAGTAAAGGCCGGTGAGATCGAAGATCTTCTCTGGCAGAGAGGCGGGAAGCTTCTTGAGAGCGTAGAACTGTTCGATGTGTACGAAGGAATCCAGGTGAGGCCGGGCTTCAAGTCCATGGCTTATAAACTGGTACTGCGCAGTGCAGAGAGAACTCTGGAAGATGCAGATATCAACGGCGTTATGAAAAAAGTTTGGAATGGACTGGAGCATATGGGTATAGAGATCCGCTCCTGAGAAAACAAGCGGCTCCGGATTTGCAACGATGCATCCGGAGCCGCTGCCTTTCGCGGACTCTGCATCGCCCGTTTCAGACCAGCGGTCATCATCGGATCCATAAACCGTTTAGGGACAGCCACAGACAAAAAGAGTATTGTGATTCGGCGCCGGATCTGCTATAATTCCTGCAGACATCTGCTTTTACCGGACAGTGCATTTGTGGGAGAATGCTTTATGGCGGATGGAGCAGTCGGTGCGTTATGGATCTGAGAACCACACTGTTTTCCGAAAGAATTACTGAAAGAGGACGTTTCCGGAAAAGGCTTCCGGATGTCCTGGCAGGTCTGCTGCTGTTATTGTTTCTTTTTCCGCAGGTATGCCGGTGTGCACCGGGAGATGGCGTTTCAGGGATGGATGTGATTCTGGTACTGGATACCAGCGGCTCGATGAAATATACGGATCCCCGGAATATGACTGCAGAGGCTGCACTGCTTTTCCTGAATATGATGGAGGAGAATGGCTGCAGAGCCGGGATCCTTACCTTCTCGGATGAGGTCATACCTCTGCGCAGAATGGAACCTCTGAATATGAAGGAACAGGAGGATGAGATCCGCTTCCTGCTTTCGCAGCAGGAAAGAGGCGGGGATACGGATCTGGGAGCGGCAGCAATGGCAGCTCTGGATATGGCAGAGGACGATACGGCGGTCCTGTTTTTTACGGATGGGATGGTCGATCTGCCGGATGAAAATGAAAAGGAGCGTTCCTTCAGACAGGCAAAGGAAGCGGCCGCTCTCGCCTCCGGGCGGAATATCCCGTTTTTCTGCGTCGGCCTGGATGATCGGGAAAACCATTCCGATTATCATCCGGACAGGGAACTGCTGGAAGAACTTTCCGGGCAGACCGGGGGATCCTTCCGCTGCGTGGAGGACGCACAGGAACTTCCGGAACTGTTTCATCTGGTCTTTTCAGATTTTACAGAAAGCCGGTCGAAGCGTGTGGGAGACCTTCAGGGAGGACCAGAAGGAGAGCAGTCCTTACGCTTTACGATACCGGACGGAAGCGTTCTGGAAGCAAATGTGATCCTTCTTCCTGCGGATTCGGAAAAAGCAGATCCGGAAGAAACGAAGAAGCCGGATCAGCTGATCGTGCATCTTTACAGTCCGGATGGGACCGAAGTGAAGAGCGGTAATACGGTCCGCTTTTGTCCCTCCAGGGCTTATACTCTGCTGAAGCTGATCGAGCCGTCTCCCGGGGAGTGGAGGCTTTCGGTCTCGTCAGAAGAAAAGTATCATGTCCATGTAAATCTTCTTCTCTATTATGAACTGGAGCTGGTGAGTGAAGCCCGTCAGGAAACAGACGGGACGGCAGATATATGGATCCGCTTCATGCGCGCCGGAGAAGCCCTGGAAGATGAACAGCTGTACCGGCAGTTTGCCTGCAGTCTCCGACTGGAGCGTGAAGATACGCCCGGAGTGTGGGAAGATGCCGTGGAATCTTTACTGAATGTACAGTACGATGCTTCCTGCGGATGTTATCACACGCAGATACCGGTCTATCCGGGAAGCAGTGTGCAGATCCGGGCTGAGGCTGCAGGAGAGACGCTTTTGGCGAAGGCGGATGTATTGCGCTTTACGAGCAGAGAATCAGATGCTATAATCGTGGACAGGCTCCCGGAAAGGATCACACTGGAGGGAATGTTTCCGGAGGATACAGCATTAACATTTGATACTTCCGGACTGTTCCGATCCTGGGACGGGTCGGTCGTAACGGTCCGCGCCAGGGCCCGGGATGAGGAGAACCTCCGGGTCAGGCAGGAACAGGATGGGCTCGTGCTTCAGGGAATAAAGAGCGGTTCATGTGAACTGATCCTTACTGCTCAGGACCTGTATGGCAGCCGGAAGGAATGCAGAGTACCTGTGCAGGTACAGATCATATGGGAGAAGGTCCGGGTCCTTCTGTCAGCCGCGGCCGGTGGTATTGCCTGCCTGATCTTTGCGGTATTTTTGATCCTGCACAGGAAAAAACCCAGCATGAAGGGAACTTTTCTGCTGACGGATGAGCCTTTTTCCGGAGAAGAAGAAGGAATATCTTTTCCGCTGGAGGAATTTAGCGGAAAGTTTACGATGGAGCAGGTGATCACAGGGAAAGAAAGCGGATCATCCGGAAATGCCGGCCCCCAGGGCAGAATGCTTCTGGAACGATATCCGGCCAGGCTGCGTGCGCAGATCCTCACGGCACTTTCACTTATCACTGTACAGGAAGCCCGCAACACCCGGAAAGGTCTGCGGATCCGGTTGAAAAACCGGGGTCAGGGGGCAGCCCTGTTCGACTGTTACGGCACTATGGCAAGAAAAGTGACCCTTCAGGATCAGGATACTTTCGAAATACGTCTTCGGGGCGGCCCGGCTCTGTTTGGCTGCTTAGATATCAAGGAATAACGGAAAATGGAATTATATATTGTTCGTCACGGCAGAACGCTGTGGAACGTTCAGCGCAGGATGCAGGGCCAGATGGATATCCCGCTTGATGAAGAGGGAAGAAAAGCGGCAGAGCTTACCGCCCGGGCCCTGTCCGGACTGCAGATCGACCGGTGTATCAGCAGCCCCTTAAGCAGGGCGCTGGAGACAGCGAGGATCCTTCTGGGGCCCCGTAATGTACCGATCGAAATGGATCGCAGGATCATGGAGATCTCCTTCGGTATATATGAAGGGCTTTCCAGGTTTGACCCGAGGTGGCCATGTCCGGGAAAGGAGCAGCATTATTTCCGGGATGATCCTGTATTATACCGGCCGCCGCAGGGCGGAGAGAGCTTTGGAGCTCTCCTGGAACGCACAGGCAAATTTCTTGACAGCCTTGATAAAAACAGCACGGATACTGTACTGGTATCCACCCATGGCACCGCCATGCGGGCGCTTCTCGCACATATCTGCCATCGAAGCCTGGGAGAGTTCTGGTATACCGGCGTGCCGGCGAACTGCGCGGTCGCGCATATTGTGTCCCATGGAAACGCATGGGAACAGACAGAAGAGGAAAAGACGTTTTATGAAGACATCTGATTTTTATTATGAACTGCCGAAGGAACTGATCGCCCAGGATCCGCTGGAGGACCGCTCCGCCTCCAGGCTGATGATCGTGGATAAGGAAACGGGAGAACTGCAGCACAGGCATTTCTATGAGATCGGGCAGTTCCTGCGTCAGGGAGATGTATTGGTGATCAACAATACAAAGGTGATTCCGGCCCGGCTGTACGGGGAGAGAAAGGGGACCGGAGGTTCGGTCGAGATCCTGCTTCTTCGCAGGCTGGAAAAGGATCTGTGGGAATGTCTGGTAAAGCCGGGGAAAAAATGCAGGAGCGGCAGTGTCATTGTGTTTGGCGGAGGACTTCTTTCCGGGGTGATCGAGAGCGTGCAGGACGACGGCAACCGTCAGATCCGCTTTACCTATGAAGGAATCTTTGAAGAGATTCTGGATCAGCTGGGGCAGATGCCGCTTCCTCCCTACATTACCCACGAACTGAAGGACAGGAACCGCTATCAGACGGTCTATGCGAAATATGACGGGTCTGCGGCGGCGCCTACTGCGGGACTGCATTTTACCCCGCAGCTTCTGGAGGAGATCTCCCGGATGGGAGTGGAGATCGCCGAAGTCACACTGCATGTAGGACTTGGTACATTCCGCCCAGTGAAGGTGGAAGATGTAACGCAGCATCATATGCACAGTGAGTTTTATCAGATCGATGAAAAATGTGCGGCTGTGATCAATAAGGCAAAAGAGGAAGGACGCCGCATTATCTCCGTAGGTACGACCAGCTGCCGTACTCTTGAGACGGCAGCGGATGAGAGTGGCCACGTTCATTGCGGGAGCGGATGGACAGATATTTTTATCTATCCGGGATATAGGTTTAAGGCAGTGGATGCTTTGATCACGAATTTTCATCTTCCGGAGTCGACACTGATGATGCTGGTGAGCGCACTCGCCGGACGGGAGAATATTATGAATGCCTATGCAAAGGCGGTAGAGGAACGATATCGTTTCTTCTCGTTCGGGGATGCCATGTTCATACAATAGTCAGGAACCATACGAGGCCTGGACGATGTAGAAGGATTGGAGAGAACAGATGGATAAGACGATTCGCATAAAATATCATTCTGATCAGATCGAGAAACTTCGTTATATTGACGGCAAGAGTGACTGGATCGATCTTCGAAGCGCCCAGGAGGTACATATGAAGGCGGGGGATTTCCGCATGATCGATCTGGGGATCTCCGTGCAGCTTCCCGCAGGGTATGAGATGCTTATCGCCTCGCGCAGCTCCACCTTTAAGAATTTCGGCCTGATTCAGACCAACGCCGTCGGAGTCGTGGATGAATCCTACTGCTCGGATGAGGATCATCTGATGTGGCCGTGCTATGCGGTGCGGGATACAGTCGTCCATGTAAATGACCGAATCTGTCAGTTCCGGATTCTGGAGCATCAGCCGCGCATCTGTTTTGATGAAGTGGAAACGCTCGGAAATGCGGTGCGGGGAGGGTTCGGATCCACGGGAATCTCATAAACCGGGTCCGTATGGGTACTTCGTAACGGCAGCCGGCAGGGCTGCCCGGGTAGAAAGATGAATCAACACATAAATTATCAGAAAGAGCTGGACAAGCTGATCTCCTCCCTGGAACGGACCGGCCAGGTGCCGAAGCTGTTTCTTCACAGCTGCTGTGCACCATGCAGCAGTTATGTTCTGGAATATCTGTCCTCCTGGTTTGAGATCACGGATTTCTTTTATAATCCGAATATATATCCGGAGGAAGAGTACCGGAAAAGGGAATCCGAACTGGAACGGCTGATTCGGGAGATGCCATTGCGGCATCCGGTATCTTTCAGGGCAGGACATTATGATCCGAAGGTCTTTTTTGAACGGGTCAGAGGAATGGAAGACCTTCCGGAGGGCGGTCAGCGATGCCGGGTATGTTATGAGCTGCGGCTCCGGGAGGCAGCCCGGATGGCTGCTGAGGGCGGTTTCGATTATTTTACGACAACACTGAGCATCAGTCCTTTAAAGAATGCTGCATGGATCAATGAGATCGGTCAGCAGCTGGAAAAGGAATTCGGCGTTCGGCATCTGCCTTCGGATTTTAAAAAACGCGGAGGATATCAGCGTTCCATAGTTCTCTCAAAAGAGTACGGCTTATACAGGCAGGATTTCTGTGGCTGTGTGTTCTCCGGGAGAGAACGCGAAGAAAAGAAGAAACAGCTGGATGAAAGAAACAGGCAGGAGGCACTTTAAGGAAGTGTCAGGAAGGAGTTCATATGGCACAGTTGTGGGGCGGCCGCTTTACAAAGAAGACAGATCAGGAAGTCTATGATTTTAACGCTTCGATCACTTTTGACCAGCGGATGGCTATGCAGGATATCCGCGGAAGCCTGGCACATGTAAAGATGCTTGGAAAGGTGGGGATCCTCACGCAGGAGGAGACCGGTCGGATCGAAAAAGGACTTGCTTCGATCCGTGAGGATCTGATCAGCGGCGCTTTGGTGATCTCCGAGGAATATGAGGATATCCACAGCTTTGTGGAAGCGGTCCTGACTGAGCGGATCGGAGAAGCAGGCAAGAAACTGCACACCGGAAGAAGCAGGAACGATCAGGTCGCTCTGGATATGAAGCTGTATATCCGTGATGCCCTCCGGCAGACAGACCGGCTTGTGCATTCCCTGATCGATACGCTTCTGGATCTTACACAGAAGAATATGGACACGGTAATGCCCGGCTTTACACATCTTCAGAAAGCACAGCCTGTTACCCTGGCGCATCATCTGGGAGCCTACACGGAGATGTTTCTGCGTGACCGCAGCCGGCTGCATGATATGTACAGGCGGATGAATCTCTGCCCGCTGGGAGCAGGTGCCCTTGCAGGGACGACTTATCCGCTGGACCGTGAATACAGCGCTGCTCTTCTCGGCTTTGACGGAGCCACCCGAAACAGTATGGACTCCGTTTCCGACCGTGATTATCTGATCGAGTTTTTAAGTGATCTTTCAATGATCATGATGCATCTGTCCAGATTCTGTGAAGAGATCATTCTCTGGAACTCTAATGAGTACCGTTTTATCGAGCTGGATGATGCATACAGCACAGGCAGCAGTATCATGCCCCAGAAGAAAAATCCGGATATTGCCGAATTGGTCCGCGGGAAGACGGGACGTGTATACGGAGCTCTGATGCAGCTGCTCACAACGATGAAAGGGCTTCCTCTCGCTTACAATAAGGATATGCAGGAAGATAAGGAATTCTCTTTTGACGCGGTCGACACGGCCTGTGACTGCCTGAAACTGTTCGAGGGCATGCTTTCAACAACGGTCTTCAACAAAGAGCGGATGGAAGAATCTGCCAAAAAGGGATTTACGAATGCTACGGATGCAGCGGATTATCTGGTCCGGGCGGGGGTGCCGTTCCGTGATGCCCATGGGATCGTGGGAAGACTGGTCCTGACCTGCATTGAACGCGGGATCGCGTTGGATGACCTTCCGCTGGAGGAGTATCAAAAGGAAAGCAGTGCCTTTGGTTCGGATATTTACGACGCAATCAGCATGAAGACCTGTGTCAGCACCCGGAACACAAAAGGTGCTCCCGGCCCGCAGGCGCTGGAAGAGATGCTTGCACAGCAAAAATCTGAGATGGAGAAACTTGACAAAGAGGAAGGATTTGCTTAAGTTATATAGCAAAATACAGTGCCTGAGAGCATATTCAAATAGTCTGTGACCGTTTTGGAAACGGGAAAGGAGTCATATATCATGGACAGAAAACTGAAAGTCGGAATACTTGGAGCTACCGGAATGGTGGGACAGAGATTTGTTACGATCCTTGCGGAGCATCCCTGGTTTGAGAACGCTGCACTGGCGGCAAGCCCCAGAAGCGCGGGAAAGACTTA
>CACZZH010000024.1 GCA_902785635.1 uncultured Lachnospiraceae bacterium | reverse complement strand
GATAATGTTTTCTTCATGCCGCACTCCTTTTTATAAAAGAAACCGTTAAATTGCATTTTAAAAATACCATATAGCGGAATAGTTGTCAAAAGCTACCTTCTGTTTTTACACAATTCAGCTCCTCATTCATTCAGTTCAAACAGGCCTTCCTCCAGTTCTCCCAGCCAATCCTGATAGTTGCTCTGAAGGGAATGCTGATTAGTGGAGACCTTTTTATGCTTATTGACCGCTGCCGTCGACTTTGAGATCGGCTGCACGGTCCCGGCACCGGCAACACAGCCACCCGGGCATGCCATACCTTCCAGCAGGTATCCGTTGTAGGTTCCTTTTTTTGCCAGAGTCAGAAGCTTCCGGCACTCCTCCAGGCCCTGAGCGCTGGCGATCTTCACCTCCCTCTCGGGATACAGGTCTTTAATGCAATGCTCCACCGCAGCGGCTACACCGCCTGTTATGGCAAAGCCTCTTCCATCCGCACTTGCGCCGTGCATGGCATCCAGCGGTTCAAGGTTCTTAAAGTCGACCTCTTTCGCCTCGAACATGCCCTTCACTTCCTCAAACGTCAGCACGAAATCAACATCACTTCGGATCGTCCGGCGGGAAGCTTCCAGCTTTTTCGCTGCGCAGGGGCCGATAAAGGCTACCTTACAGCCGGGATGTTCCCGTTTGATCAGTCTGCCGGTGAGCACCATCGGCGTGAGCGCCATGGAGATATAGTCACTCAGTTCCGGGAACATCTTCTTTGCCATCATTGCCCACGCAGGACAGCAGGATGTTGCCATAAACGGCTTCTCATCCGGCACCTCCCTCACAAAGTCACCGGCCTCCTCTATGGTACAAAGATCCGCGCCTATGGCGACCTCTATGGCATCCGCAAAGCCCAGCGCCTGAAATGCGGGGCGGATCTTCTCCGGGGTCAGATCCGGCCCGAACTGTCCGGCGACTGCAGGAGCGATGGCCGCATATACCGGCACGTCAGAGCGAAGCGCCTGGATCGTCTGGAAGATCTGCGCCTTATCACCGATCGCTCCGAACGGGCAGTTTGCCAGGCACATTCCGCAGGAAACACACTTCTCCTGGTCGATCTGTGCCCGGCCGTATTCGTCGGATCCGATCGCTTTCATCCCGCAGGCACTGGCACAGGGCCGCTTCATGCGAATGATCGCACTGTAAGGACACACATCTACGCAGCGGCCGCATTTGATGCATTTATCCGGATCGATATGTGACCTGCCGCCTTTCAGGGTGATCGCATCCTTCGGGCACACCTCACGGCAGGGATGCGCCAGGCAGCCCTGACAGGCATCCGTGACTTTCACAACATTGTCGGGGCATGCATGACAGGCAAATTTAATGATATTGATCAGGGGCGGTTCATAGTACTTTTCAGGCTTTATGCACTCCTCTGCCCGGTGGGAGACCGGTGCCTGTTCCGATGCTGACCGGACGTCGAGCCCCATCGCAAGGCGCATCCGTTCCTCCACGATCGCACGCTCCAGAAACACACTTTCCCGGTAGGTAGAGATCTCACCCGGGATGATCCTGTAGGGAATCTCCTCCAGTTTGGAGAGATCTCCCTCTTTATATTCATACGAAAGCTTTGCGATCTCCGCAAATACTCTCTTCCTGATATCGTTGACAGATGTATATATGCCTCTTGCTCCACTCATACTCTTGTCCCTTCTGCCAGGACTCATGCGAGTCCGCTGCTGTGCGTGCGGGATCGTTTTCTGTTGCGTTTCAGTCTGCCTTGTCCGCACGAAATGACCGGTCGCTTCTGCTGCCTGTGTTCCGGAAGGAGATCCGGGGTCACCCTTTCTGCCTGTGTTCCAGCAGGAAATCCAGGGTCACCTTGTTATAAGCCTCCAGCTGCTCCCAATGCTGGACATGACCTCCGTCCTTTGCCATATACAGTCTTGCCCCCGGAATCGCTGCTGCCATTTCTTCCGTGACATGTACCGGAACGAACAGATCCCTGTCGCCTCCGGCCACCAGTGTCGGCGCCTTCACCCTTCCCAGTTCAGAGAGAATGTCAAAACCGAGGATCGCATTGCACTGGGCCTTATATGCGTAAGCCGGCATCGGATACTGTTCGTTCAGATCCTCATATTCACGCTCCAGCATGTAATCCTCGTTAGTCTCCTGGAAAGGCTGTGCAAAAATGATCCACTGACCCAGCCGGGTAGCCGTGACCGGATCCAGCTGACCGCAGGTCTCCCTCATCAGCTCGATCGCCCGACGGAAACTGGTGCAGCAGTACGGAAATGTATTCGTCAGAATCATACTCCGCACCCTGTCCGGATAATGCACCGCAATATACTGTGCGATCGCACCGCCCATGGAGATCCCGTTCAGGTGTGCACTGTCGATACCGGCAGCATCCATCATTCCGATGGTATCCTCCGCCATATCCCGAATCGTATAGGCATAGGAGACCGGCTTATCCGACTGTCCCGCGCCGCGGTTGTCCGGCGCATACACATGGAAATATTTCTCGTACGCTGCAATGTGCGGGCCCCATTTCCTGGCGGTAGCGCCAAGACCCATCAGCAGTACCAACGGTTCCCCGCTGCCGCACTCTTCGTAGCTGATGCGGATTCCGTTTGCTTTACATTCCTTACGCATCTGTCTTCCTCCTGCCGTTTTCAATCCCTCTCCGGTCTGTCCCAGTCTCCCTTGTACAGATCTCTCGGTTCCTTATCGCAGCCCGGGAATTCCGGCAGCTCCCTCTTCATCCGCTCCAGCACCGGTTCATAGGAGAAGTCTGTGAGCGGAAGATCCACTCTCTTATTATCCAACGCGCTCAGGCAGATCGCCTCCAGGATCTCATAGCCATGATAAGCGGTCTCGATATTGCAGGAATGTATCTTCTCATCGTCATCCAGCCAGTCGGCATATTCCGTATAATAGGGCGTCTGGATCTCCTTCTCCTGGAAATGATACCATCCCGGCTCTTTTCCTGTAACCAGTTCTCCCTTCGTAGCTTTGCTGCATTCTCCCCAGAAACCGTCTGTCTCCGCATAAGCATATCCTGTAGTTCCCCACACGGTCAGACGGTTATCGGAATCCCGGTACATGTCCGGATTGTGCTGCTCCGCAAAATAACCGCATTCCAGGTATCCTCTTGCGCCGTTTTCAAAGAGAACTTCCCCGAAGATAAAATCCGGTGACGGATGGTCGTCCTTCAAAGTCGCCGGTCCGTGTACATGTCCGATCACGGATTTTGCCCGGTATCCGCCGTTGGCCCATATAATATAGTCCATATAGTGGGTGCCAAGCTGCGCCATCCAGGGCTGACATTCCGCAAAGATCTTTTTGACTTCACCAAGGTCACCGCGGTCCACTTTCTTTTTGAGTTCCTGCATCTGCTTCAGATATTTCTGCTGATGGCAGACGACTGCTTTGATTCCGTTCTCCACGCAGAGCTCTGTCATCTTCTTTGCCTCAGCCATATTCTCGGCCATTGGTTTTTCAAAGGAGACTGCCTTGATTCCGTGACGGATAGCCATCTCGATCATGGAGAGCCGCAGATCCGGATAGGTTACAAATACGAACACCTCCGGCTTTGTAGCGGAAAGCATCTGCTCGACATCCGTAAACTTCGGGACATTCAGCCCGAACTTTTCCGATACCGCATCCATCACCTCCGGGCGGATATCGCAGATTCCCACTACTTCATAGCGGTCCTTATTTTCAAGCAGCGCTTTCAGATGCGTTTTCCCGCGCACGCCAAGTCCCATGATTGCCACTGTATGTTTCTTCATGATCCGGATCCTTTCTTCTCAAACACTTCTGTTTCTTTCCAAACTCTTCTATTCTCCTCTTACGGACTGCATATATTTTCCGTCCGCCAGCACGACTCCGTCAGAATCCGCCACCGCATCCGGTGACTCATCTTCCGTCATGATCCAGCCGCGGTAATCCGTCTCCTCCAGGAAGCGCACGATCGACGGAAAATCAATGATCCCGGTGCCCATGGTAGCCCATTCATGATCTGCTTTCATGTCCTTGAAGTGGACATGCTGAACGATCTCCCGGTTCTCCATGATCACTTTCAGCGGATCGATCCCGCCATTCGCCATATGTCCTACATCCGGAGCATATCCGATACCGCTTTCATAAAGCATATCGAACATGATATGGTAATCACTTTCATATCGGAAAATGGAGTTTTCCCCGGAATTGGGATGATACACCGGTACGATTCCGCGCTCTCTTGCACGTCTCGAGATCGCTGCAAGGCAGTACAGCTGATTCATCTGTTTCTCATAGAGATTATGCTCCCGAACAGGATCTGCCGCCACATGGGCAAGCATCAGCTTTGCCGTCGGAAAATGCGAAAGAAATTCAATGGCATAGTCGAGATTCTCTCTCTCCTGATCCGTTTCCTCCTCATGCAGCCAGTCCTCATGCACTGCCAGCGCTGCCAGTGCGATTCCCTCCCGGTCCAGCAGGTCTTTCAGCTTCTGCCAGTCTTTGTAATAGTCTCCGAGCATGACGATCTCTGCTTCAATACCGGTGAACCCGGCCTGTTTCAGGACCTTCAGCATATGAGGCACCTGCCCGTGGTATTTTTCAACATTCATCTGCCAGGGATATGTCTGGCTGCCGTATAGTATTGCTGACATTGCACCCTCCTGTTCTCTTACCAGTCTGTCCTTTGATGCGTGTAAAACCAGCGGCACTTTATACTGGAATCAGAAAAGCCGGACGCTTCATCCAGCCTTTCTGATCAATTGCTTCTTAAACAGTTTTATCCGCACACAACAACATTTAATATTTTCAGAAAACGAATCTCAAATATCCGTCTCCTGTAATGCTTTTAATAGTCTGATACGATATGATCAGCCGATGTAATCTGCAACATTGTCTGCAGTAACAAGAACGAACGGGATAACCGGAGCCGGATCAAAGGCTTCGCCCTTAACAAGAGACTCAACGATGGAGATAGCGCCATTGATCTGGCCAACGCCATCCTGAAGGATCGTAGCTTTCAGGCTTCCATCCTGTACCATCTGAAGCGGAACTTCTACGCCGTCAACACCGATGCAGATGATGTCTTCTCTGCCGTTGTCGTTGCACATCTTCTGTGCAGCGGAGGACATACCGTCGTTGTCGCAGATGATCGCAACCAGCTCATCGCCATATTTGGACATGGAGTCGGAAGCAGCATCAGCAGCCAGGTTGCCGTCCCACTTGGTATCGAAATCGCCGACCATCTCGAACTCCGGATGCTCGTCCATAACTGCATGCATACCTTCGGTACGCTGGATCTGAGCGGAGTTTCCAAGGATACCGTTGCAGTGGATGTATTTTCCGCCGTCCGGGCAATTGTCAACGACCCACTGTGCAAGCATGTTGCCAGCTTCTACGTCATCGGATCCGACATAAGCGATCGCTTTCTCATCGCAGGATGCGGACTTGGAGTTAACTTCGATTACCAGGATGCCTGCATCAGCCATCTGAACAAGTGCAGGATCAGAAGCCTCAGCCTCTGCCGGAAGGAAGATCACGATATCACACTGTTTCGAAATACAGTCAGCCGCGCGGTCGATCTGCTTGTTGGCATCTGTCTCACCATCCAGCAGGCCGGTCCACTCATCGATAATGCCATCCGCAACTGCCTGATCAAAATATTCTTCTGCTCTTGCATTGATCGGTGCATGGAACGGATCCGTGAAGTTCTTGGAGATATAGCCGACTACGATCTTTCCGTCGCCGTTTACATCTGCTTCATAGGTAACTTCTTCTGCAAGTGCGGTGCCGGCAAAAGCAAGGCTCATTGCCATAACAGTACCGAGAACGCTCATAATAACCGATTTTTTCATGGAAAATCTCCTCCTTAATCAATTGTCTTTATGTTGTGTGCATGTTGTGTGCAAAAAGAAACCATTCATGTTCACAGGATCAGTGTTTGTTGCGGTTCATGACCATATCCAGCATAACTGCTCCTATGATAATAAGACCCTTTACAATGGACTGATAATACGAAGATACACCGATCATGTTCATGCCATTGTAAATGAGACCGATAATGAAGATACCCAGAACGCAGCCCGGAATGGTTGCGATACCGCCGGCAAAGGATGTGCCTCCGAGCACGGCTGCCGCGATGGCATCCGTTTCGTAGCCGACACCGATATTGGACTGGGCGGAACCTGTCTTCGAGGTATAGATCATCGATGCCAGACCTGCAAGAACGCCGGAGATGGTGTATACGCCGACGATCACCCAGAAGCGGGAAACACCGGATGCGATCGCTGCATTGACGTTGCCGCCGACTGCGAAGATATAACGACCGAATTTCGTCCAGTGAAGCATCAGATACATAATGATCGTCACTACGATAAAGATGATGATCGGCATCGGGATACCGAACAGCTTATTGGAATAGATTCCGGTGAACCATGCATTGGTAAGCATTACTGCCCGGCCTCCGGTGATGACCTGGGAAAGACCGCGGATAACAAGCTGCATGGAAAGCGTAACTACGAACGGGAACATGTTGAATTTCGCGATCAGCACGCCGTCGATAAATCCAAACAATGTGGCAACACCCACACCTGCAAGGATCGCCATGAATGCCGGCCATCCCATGTTGGTCATTGTCTGACCGATGATGCAGCTGGTCAGGGCAAGCTGGGCACCGACCGTCAGATCGATACCGCCGGTGGTAATACACAGGCACAGTCCATAGCAGAGCAGACCGTTGATGGAGATCTGAGTCGCAACGTTAATGATATTGCCCAGCGTCAGAAAACGCGGTTCCATGATCGCGATCACGATCATCATAATGACCAGCACTAAGCCGATACCATACTGTCCGAGAAGAGAACGAATCCTGTCCTCTTTTGAATAGCTCTTTAATTTTTGAGGTGAAGAAGCCATATTTACCCTCCTTATGATACGCCGAATGCCGCGCTCAGGATCACTTCCTGAGTCACTTCGCCGCTAACGATGTCTTTTCTGTAGAATTCCCCGCTGATATGTCCTTCATGGTAAACAAGCACACGGTCGCTCATTCCCATGACCTCCGGAAGTTCCGAAGAGACCATGATGATCGCCATCCCCTGTGCAGCGAACTTGCACATCAGGGTGTAGATCTCGGCTTTCGCGCCGACGTCCACGCCTCGGGTAGGCTCATCCATGATCAGAAGCTTCGGCGAAGCCATGATCCATTTGGCGATCACGACTTTCTGCTGATTTCCGCCGGACAGCGAATACGCATTGTGCTCGATACTGGCTGCTTTCAGAAGCAGGGTATTGGAGACCTCCTCCACTTCCTTTTTCTCACGTGCCTGATTCAGGAGCAGACCCCTCTGGCGTTCCGGAAGGCTTGGCAGCGATGTGTTCTCACGGATGGACCGATACAGGCAAAGACCGAAGTTTTTACGGTCCTCATTTACCATACACACGCCCTGCCGGATGGAGTCACTGGCATTCTTCCGCGTAAACTCCTTCCCGTTCAGATACATTTTACCGGAAGTGTACGAATCGATGCCGAAGATGGCGCGCATCGTCTCGCTTCGTCCGGAGCCGACCAGGCCCGAAAGCCCGAGGATCTCACCTGCATGTACTTCAAAATTGATGTCCTCAAAGCCCGTACCGGTCAGATGCTCCGCTTTGAAGACCACATCCCCGATCGGACAGTCTACCTTCGGGAACAGATTTTCCACTCTGCGGCCTACCATCATGGCGATCAGATCATCGTTCGTCACTTCCTTCAGGGGAGCGGTCGCGATATACTGGCCGTCACGGAAGACAGATACCGTATCACAGATCTCATAGATCTCTGCCATACGATGGGAAATATAGATAATGGCAACGCCCTTTGCTTTCAGATCACGGATCACCCGGAACAGATGCTGGGTCTCCTGTTCGTCCAGGGAGGATGTCGGTTCATCCATGATGATCATCTTCGCGTTCGTGGATACTGCACGGATGATCTCCACCATCTGAACGTCTGCCAGCTTCAGCTCACGGATCAGCGTCGTAGCTGGATACGGGAAACCGAAATCATCCAGAATCTTCTGGGTCCGCTCGTTCTGCCTGCGCTTATTCAGAAAAATACCGTTGGTATCTTCCCTCTTCAGGAAAATACTGTCTGCGATCGTCAGATGCGGCTCAGGATTCAGTTCCTGATGGATCATGGAGATCCCGCTTTTGATCGCGTCCACCGGGCCTTTGGCCTGATATGGCTTACCGTCAAAAACCATGGATCCGCTGTCCTGATGGTAAAGCCCGATCACGATCTTCATCAGCGTGGACTTACCTGCGCCGTTTTCTCCCAGAAGGGCATGCACCTCTCCCGGGCGGACCTGCAGCTGAACATCCTTCAGGGCCTGAGTGCCGCCGAAGGCCTTGGAGATGCCTTTACACTCCAGTATGTAATTTTCAGCCAAGTTCTTCACCTCTTTCCTGGTTGTACCAACCTTTGTTGTGCCTGCCTTAAACTGCCGTATACAGGCCGTCGATCAGGATGTCTGTACCGTTCGCATAGTGAGAAGCGTCGGATGCCAGCCAGATGATCGCTCCGACGAGCTCCTCCGGCTTCGCCATGCGGTGCATCGGGAACAGCGGTTCCCAGGCTGCCAGCAGCTCCGGCTCCACAAAGTTCGGGTCGATCGACATCGGCGTTGCCACATATCCGGGGCTGATGGAATTCACACGGATATGGTGCTCCACCAGTTCCACTGCGAGGCTCTTCGTCATATGAATGACTCCGGCCTTGGATGCATTGTAGGCAACCTGCCTCTGCGGTACATTCGCAATATATGCGGACATGGAAGCGATGTTTATGATGCTGCCTGCGATATTTTTCTCGATCATAACGCGGGCCGCTTCCCTTGCCACGATATACTCACCGGTCAGATTGATGTCCAGACACTCACGGAATTCCTCGACCGTTGCCTCGAAAATATCCTTGTGGTAGCAGACTCCTGCATTGTTCACCACAACATCGAGGTGTCCGTACTCCGCGAGGATCTTCTGGATACCGGCCCTGACCTGATCCTCCTTTGTGCAGTCCGCAATGATGTCCATCGCCTTGCCGCCTTCACCTTCGATCAGCTTCACACTCTCGGCGGCGCCGGAGCGGGAAAAGATCGCAATATCAGCACCGGCTCTTGCCAGATCCCTTGCGATCACCTGACCAATTCCTCTGCCGCCGCCTGTAACCAGTGCGACCTTGCCTTCCAGTGAAAACAGGTCCTGAATAAAATTCTCTTTCATGATCCTTTCTCCTCTCTATGATCCGCCGTTGGCGCGAAAGGTTTTAAACCTTTTCTCATTTTAATGCAGTTTGCATAATTTAGCAACCACATTTCGTCAGAATCGTATAGAGAATGATGTGCTTTAATAAAAACAATTCAAAAATCTTTCTTCAGCTTTCCTGTTTCAGTCCGCTGTATCCGATCGGATTTGTGCAATTCTGTGACATCCCGCCGGAGGCTCTTATTCTTCATCGCGAGCCTGAACTGCACGATGAAGAATAAAAACATGTATTTCCCATGCAGCAGGAAAAGCCGGAACATTCTCCGGCTTTTCCAATATCGATATAAATACAATTCTTTCGAAAAGCGGGATGCAAACTGTCCCTTATTTCATGCTTTTCAGTTCGGACGCTGCCAGCGGCACCGCCAGCAGAAAGGAAAGCACATCTGCACATGCCTGCGTGATCTCTACTCCGAAAAGTCCGAACAGTCTCGGCAGAATGAGAATCAGAGGTACGAAGAATATCCCGCTGCGTGACGCGGAGGCAATGGATGCCTTAAATCCTTTTCCGGTGGACTGAAGCATCATGTTTGTCATTACGATCGTGGCGAGCAGAGGCAATGTGACTGCCTGGGCCCGCAGAGCCGCTGCCCCTACTGCGATCACATCCGGGTCTTTGCGAAATATGGATATGATCGACGGTGCAAACGTAAAGCAGATCAATCCGGCACCGATCAGAAAAATAGTTCCGTACTTCACGACAAAGAAATAACCTTCCCGCACACGTTTCTTCAGTCCAGCACCGTAATTAAAGCTGCACACAGGCTGATAACCCTGACCGAATCCGATCAGCGCGGAAGACAGCAGCATCAGCACCCGGGTCACCACGGACATGCCTGCAATGGCTGCGTCTCCGCCCAGTTCCCCGGCGGCACGGTTCAGAAGCAGGGTCGCTGCCGCAGCCAGTCCCTGCCGGAACAGCGAAGGGGCTCCTCCGTTGAGAATCTCTTTGAAATAGTGTCTGTTCAGATGCACGTTGCGGATCTTCAGCCGGATGTTGTCTCCCATACGGCTTCCGATCAGAAGCACCGTAAAGCTGATGATCTGACCGGATACCGTAGCTGCGGCAGCCCCGGCCACTCCCATGCGCAGCCCGAACATCAGCAGCGGATCAAGACCTATGTTGATGATCGCTCCTGCCATCAGCCCCACCATGGCATACATGGCATTTCCCTGGAAACGCAGCTGATTGTTAATGACAAACTGTCCCATCATAAACGGCGCTCCGGCAAGAATGATCCGCATATAGGTGATCGTATCATGCAGTGTCGTTTCCGTGGCTCCCAGGGCATAGGCGACCGGCACGGCGAACAGATTTCCAAGCACTGCCGCTGCAAGACCCATGATCAGAGAAATTGCAAAGCCGGTGGCAGCCATATTGTTCGCCTCCTCATTCTTTCCTGCGCCAAGCATCCTGGAAAGATAGTTTCCGGAACCATGGCCTGCAAAGAAACCCAGCGCCTGGATGATCGCCATCACAGAAAACACAAGTCCGACTGCTGCCGTTGCCTGCGTAGAAATGCGTCCCACAAAAAAGGTATCCGCCGCATTGTAGATACCTGTCACAAGCATACTGATGATCGTCGGGACTGACAGCCGGCAGATCAGCTGCGGAACCGGCGTTTTCGTAAGATATTCATATCGGTTGGTCGTTGCCTTCATATTTTTCTCTCCACCTTGTTTATTCTTCATCGCGCAATACCCGTGACTTCAGTCATGGGATACGCGCGCAGCAACAAACTTGTCTTCATCGTGTAGTTCAAGCTCGCGATGAAGAATAAAAGTCTTCGGCAGCAAGAATGCCGGATGGCGTTCTTGACATTAATGTAGATGTAAAATCCGGCAAAGTCAAGGGAGTCCCTGACAGTGCAAAGCGGGGCAGAGAATCAACTCTGCCCCGTTCTTTCGCATTCACTGTCCGTGTGCGGACCTCTGCGCTGATATGCAATTTACCGGTGTTCTTACCGCTCCGTTTCCACATACGCACATTCATGCCCGGTCAGCTGCCTTGTCCGTGCATCCGGCTGCCCGGTACCTGCATAGAGCCTCACCTTTCCTCTTACCGGGATCCGCACTCCGGCATCATTTACAACCTTGAAGGTCAGCGGATCTAACGGGATGCACACCTGCACGGTCTCCCCTGCCTTCACATGAACACGGGCAAATCCGCAAAGTCTCGGATTAGGCGGAGCGTCCCTGCTTTCGCAGTATTCGGCGTACACCTGTATCACGTCGCAGGTATCCCGGCTGCCTTCATTGCACACATCTGCCAGGACGCAGGATTCATCCTGCAGCTGCACCTTTTTCACCGACACATCTGCGTACGTCAAACCGTATCCGAAGGGATACAACGGTGCATGGCCGATGTAACGGTATGTCCGCCCTTTCATTGAGTAATCCCGGAAATCCGGGAGAGGATCATTGTCTCGGTAAAATGTCACCGGCAGTTTCCCCGAGGGCGATACATCACCGAACAGGAGCTGTGCCAGTGCCTTTCCTCCCCGTGCTCCCGGATACCAGCACTGCAGCACGGCAGCGAAATTCTCTTCCGCAAAGGAAAGATCCATCGCGCTTCCCGCGATCATGCACAGGATCACCGGAGTGCCCGTCTGTGAAAGGGCATGCATCAGTGCGCGCTGTGAGGCAGGAAGCAGCAGATCCTGTTTATCTCCGGATGCGTAGCTGTTGCCGGTATCCCCCTCTTCCCCTTCCAGGGTCTCATTAAGTCCCAGCACCAGTATAACAGCATCACTGTGCTCTGCCACGATCATTGCCTCGGAGATCCGGTCATTTTCAAAGGCCAGTGCTTCCACACGGTCTTCGATAATGTTGCAGCCCTCCGAATAGAGCACGCGCAGCGGCACATCCCTTTTCCCGGAAGTGTTGTGATCCTTCACGTACTGTAAAATGCCGTCAAGCGGCGTGATATACTCGGTAGCCGTGCCATGGTAATTCCCCGCCAGAGCTGTCCGGCTGTTGGCGTTGGGTCCGATCACCCCGATCGTGCCCAGTTTTCCCGGGTCAAGCGGCAGAATACCGTCGTTTTTCAGCAGCACCATGCTCTCGAGAGAAGCCTTTTCAGAGACGGCAAGATGCTCTTCACACTCCACAACTGTGTAGGGAATATCATCATATTCCGTTTCATCAAACAGTCCCAGCATGAAGCGCGTCGTAAACAGCCGCTCGGCGGCTTCCGTGATGCGATCCTCAGATATCATACCCTGCTCATACGCCTCCATCAGATGCAGAAACGTGCTGCCGCAGTTCAGATCGCAGCCGGTATTCATCGCCATCGCAGCGGATTCCGCCGCCGTCTTCGTCACATGGTGATTTTCATGAAAATCGCGGATCGCCCAGCAGTCGGATACATAGTGGCCTTCAAACTTCCATTCGCCGCGCAGGATCTCCTCCATCAGCACTTTGCTGGCGCAGCATGGTTCGCCGTTCGTACGGTTATAGGCACCCATCACGGCTTCTGCACCCGCCTGTGTCACCAGCTGTTCAAACGCCGGCAGATAGGTCTCCCGCAGATCCTTCACCGAGACCTTCGCGTCAAACGAATGGCGCACTGCCTCCGGACCGGAATGCACCGCAAAATGTTTGGCGCAGGCGGCCGCTTTCAAATACTCCCCGTCTCCCTGCAGGCCACGCACAAAAGCCTTCCCAAGTACGCCGGTCAGATAAGGATCCTCTCCGTAGGTCTCCTGTCCTCTGCCCCATCGCGGATCGCGGAAGATATTCACGTTTGGGGACCAGAAAGTCAGTCCTTTATAGATATCCCGGTCGCCCTGCGCGCTGTAGGCGTTGTACTTCGCTCTTCCCTCCGTTGCAATGATTCCGGCGATCTGCCCGATCAGCGCTTCGTCAAATGCTGCAGCCATTCCGATGGCCTGTGGAAAGCTGGTGGCACAGCCCGCCCTTGCCACACCGTGCAGTGCTTCTCCCCACCAGTTGTAGGCTGGAATCCCAAGCCGCTCGATGGCGGGAGCATTATAACGCAGCTGTGTCATTTTTTCTTCGAGCGACATTTTTGCCACAAGTTCACGCGCACGTTCTCTCGCTTCTTTGCGTTTCATGTTGTGCCTCCCGTGGAATTTCATCCATATTTGTCCCGCTGTTCCCGTTCCCTGTGCAGCAGTAAATGCACCGGCTGTATTTCTTATCAGCCCTTCACAGCACCGGTCGTAAGGCCGTCCACGATCTGATTACTGAAAAGTGAGTACACAATGATCGTCGGTATGATCGCGATCATGATCGCAGGAAACATTTTATCATAGTTGGTCTGGTAGGGTGTCACAAATTTCGTCAGTGCGACCGGAAGCGTCTTCTTCGCGTCATTCGAGATGAACACCAGGGCAAGAAGCAGTTCATTCCAGTTGCCGATGAACGTCATCAGGCCGGTCACAAACAGGCCGGTGCGGGAGAGCGGCAGAGCGATGGAGAAAAAGATTCTGTAGATCGAACAGCCGTCGATACACGCAGATTCCAGCAGCTCATTGGGAATACTGCGGAAAAATCCGGTCATGATAAAAACTGAGGTCGGCAGTGAGAACGTAAGATATGGCAGGATCAGACCCCACAGGCTGTTGTTCAGTCCCAGATTTGCGAACCGTACAAACAGCGGGATCAGCACGCAGTGTACAGGGATCATCATCCCGATCAAGATATACACCATCGCCGCATTCGCCAGCTTCCAGCGCATTCTGCCGATCGCAAAAGCAGCCATCGAGCCGATCAGCATGGTCAGGATAAGCGTGATCACGCACACAAACAGAGAATTGAGCATTGCAATGCCCAGCTTTCCTGCTTTCCATGCGACCGCATAGTTTTCCCAGTGAAGCGCCTTCGGCAGGCCGAACGGATCCTTATAGATCTCCGGCCTTGTCTTCAGGGAAGTCATTGCGATCCATGCAACCGGTGCGAGATAGATCACCATCATAATAATGAAGAACACATAGATCAGGATGGTGGAAACTTTCACCTTTTTCTTCTTTTTCATCGGTTCACACCCTCCTTCCTTACATCTCGTAGTTATCGGTCTTGAAGATCCGGTTGATGATCGCTGTCACCAGGAGGCAGAGCGCCACCAGCACCACACCGATCGCACTTGCCTTGCCGTAATGGTTGCCGCCCTTGCTGGAGAACCCGGTCCGGTACAGATAGGTAGCCAGAACGTCCATCTTCAGGTTCTCCGTTTTATCACCTAACATGGCATAGATCAGGTCAAAGAATTTCAGCGAGCCGATCGCATTCAGGCTCATAGCCGTCCCGATCATCGGTTTGATCAGCGGGATCGTAATATACCGGAACGATTTCACTTTGCTGCAGCCGTCGATATAGGAGGCTTCATAGAGTGATTTGTTGATGCTGGAGATCTGCGCCATATACAGCATCATCGACTGACCCACATACTGCCAGAGTGCCACAAAGGCAATGACCCACATCGGAAGCGTGATGAAACCGGAGGTCTCATACAGCCAGCCGGGACCTTTAATGCCGATCTGCGCCAGGAGATTGTTGATACCGACCTTCGCGTGGAACAGAAAAGCCCACAGAAGACCGAGCGCTGCCGACGAAAGCACACAGGGAAGATAGATCACATTCTTGAACAGATTTCGTCCCTTTTTGATATTCGTCAGAAGTCCTGCCAGCAAAAGTCCCATGATCAGCTGCGAAATACAGGAAAACACCAGAAAGAACAGGGAATTTTTCAAAGCCCTGGCCATGATCGGATCGTGAAGAAGATTGGTGAAATTCTTCAGCCCTATAAAAGTATAACTCCTGGTCACCTTGCTGTAGTCACACAGCGCATAATAGAATGAAGTGCAGATCGGAATAAACAGCACCACGGTAAACAGGATCATCGCCGGGGCGACAAACAGAAAGATCGCTGTTTTATTCTTAAGCAATTTATCCATTACTCCAACTCCTCATCATTTCATTTTTTAAATCCCGTACTTTTCAAGAAAAAATACGGGACTGCTCTGTGGCAGCCCCGCTTTGGTTTAAAGGCAATGCTTATCTGTAACCATTCTCAGCATACCAGTCTTCCACTGCCTGGAAAGCTTCTTCCGGAGTCTTCTCCTGCTGGAAGATAGCAACCATCTGATTGTCGAAGAAGGAACCCGCATCCGAAGAAACAAGGGACTCATTGTAGAAGCCAAATGTTCCGGTTGCATTTCCGAAGATCTCCATCACGTCCGCCAACTGTGCCGGAGCAACGCTTGCATCGTATTCAACCTTGGTTACCGGGATCTTTCCGCCGACTTCTGCAGTATATTTCTGTGCTTCGTCATCCGTGAAATACTTCATCAGGGCAACGCATGCCTCCGGAGATGCGGTCGTGGAGCTCATTGCCAGAGAGTCGGATTTTGCAATAACACGGTTCGGATCATTTCCGCCTTCGATTGCCGGGAACTGGAACACACCGCACTTCTCTTCGAAGTCAGGATTTGCGCCATTCATCTGGCCGATCGCCCAGGAACCCTGGATCAGGATCGCTGCCTCTTCGAAATAAAGAGCTGCAGTCGCATCGTCGTTGGAGTCGCCCGCTGCGGTCTCCTGGAAATACTGGGAAAGCTCAAGCAGCTTTTCACCTGCTGCGATGGTCTTATCCTGGACCCAGCTCTCCTCACCTGCGTTGATCGCAGCAAGGTCTACACCTTCTCTGTCGCACAGGTATCCGGCCAGCATGGACAGGCACCAGGCGGTACCGGCGCTGATGGTGATCGGAGTGTATCCTGCATCTTTGATCTTCTGGCAGGTATCAAGCAGTTCATCATAGGTGGCCGGTACTTCCGCTCCGGCTTCCTCGAAGATCTCCTTATTGTAGAACACGCATGCAGCTGCGATGTTCAGCGGGATCGCGTAGATCTGTCCGTCATAGGTCTGCTGGGCAAATACTGCGTCACTCGAGAAAGTGTCCTTCCAGCCGTCTGCCAGATACTCATCCAGCGGAGCAGCAACACCGGGTGCCACATAATCGGTCAGGTTCGGTCCCGGGCTGACAATGAATACATCAGGAGTCTGGCCTGCATCAACCAGCGCATTCAGCTGTGTATAATACTCTTCCAGTGTGGTGGTTATGGGGGTCACATGATACTGGCCTTCATAATCCGCATTGAAACGGTCAACCACTTCCTTAAAGCCCTTTGTAATATTATCCTCGGAAGCCTCCAGGTCATCCCAGAACATCCAGGTGATCTCCTGAACCCCCTCATCCGCCAAAGCGGTGATCGGAGTCGTTACGGAAGCAATGGTGCCGATCAGCATAGAAGCTGTCAGAATGGCTGCTAACTGCTTTTTCATAATGGTTCCTCCTTTGAAATATCCAATTCTCTTGTTGGTTGGTTCGGTTGTCCTTGTTGATTTGAATGTACCAGAAACCAGGCTCTGTTACATCTGAATTCTTGCTTTTTCATTATCAATTATTGCTATTCTGTTTTTTCTTATTCTCACCATTTAGTCAATTTCTATAAGTTATTGGCATTCATTTTATGCACAATTTACATATTACAATTTTGCTATCCGGGAAGAAGTATCACTATTCCTTGTAATAGCGAAAAATTTCGAAATAATATTTGACATAAAACAGCAATTATTTTATGCTGTACAATAATAAAACTTTGCAGGGAGATTGCTGTCATGATCGCAAATCTGAAGGGAATTTATGAGACCGTTGAATACAGGGACAATAATTATATCCAGCTCTACGACAACACCGATGTGGAAGCATATCCGCGCCACTGGCACACCTGTATTGAGATCATCATGCCGATGAAGGGCAGCTACACCCTGGAATATGACGGAACAAATGTGTGCCTGCAGGAAGATGATATCCTCTTCATCTGTCCCGGCGCACTTCATTCAATTGAAGCCTGCGAAGGAATGCGCTACATCTTCCAGGCGGAGATGTCATCCGTTACACAGCTCTCCGCAGTTGAATCATTCCTCACGCTCTACTATCCCGGCATTGTGATCACTCCCGAAAGCTTTCCCGAAACCCATGGACAGATTCGCCGTCTCATGCTCGATATCGCCGACGAATATCACAATGAACCGGAACTGTATGAAGCCTCCATCTATGCTAAATTGATGGAAATGATCGTACTGATACGCAGAACTGCCGCCGACACCTCTCGTGTGATCGGTGCCAGCGGCAGTAAACAAAAAGAATATCTCGATAAATTCATGGACGTGTGCAGCTACATCAATGAGCACTGCACCGAGGACCTCTCGCTGGACGCCGTGGCAGCGCGGGCCGGTTTCTCCCGGTATCACTTCAGCCGGCTGTTCAAGCAGTTCGCAAATGTGAGCTTCTACAAATATCTGAACCAGAAGCGCATCGAAAATGCCGAACGTCTCCTCATCAACCCTGAGGTCTCCGTGACTGAAGTGTCCCTCTCATCCGGCTTTACCTCGCTTTCATCCTTCATCCGGATGTTCAAGCAGATCAAGGGCTGTACGCCATCCGAATACAGGACGATGTATAATCTTTAATCATTCTCTTTTTGCGGCTTCATGACCTGTATGATCATGGAGACCAGACATTTTCAGATCCCCCGGATCTCCTCCGGATATGCCCACTGGCTGAATTCTTCCATCGGGAGCAGAGGCGGTTCCTTGCCGCCGGTGATGGTGAGAATATGATGATACACCTCTGCCATCTCTTCAATGTAGCAGGCCTTCAGGTATGCATTGTCAATGCTCTGGGCGTCCGCCGCCACCGCTCCGTGCGCCTGCATGAGGATACAGTCCGCATTCTTCATGGTCGCGGCAACATTGTGCGCCAGGGCAGGTGTGGCCGTTCTTCCATAGGGCGCCACCGGTATGCACTGATCCGCATTGTTCAGTGCCATCATCTCGTTCACAAACGGAGGAATCGGACGGTTCAGCGCTGCAAAGACTGTGGCGTATTTAGAATGGGTATGCACGATGCTCATCAGATCCGGCCTTGCCCTGTAGATCGCGATATGCATCAGCACCTCGCTGCTCGGGCGCAGTCCTTCCCTGTGTTCGATCACATTGGCGTCCAGATCCATTACGATCATGTCCTCCTCACGGAGCACCTCCCGGTCCACACCGGAGGGAGTGATCACCAGATACCCGCTTTCCCTGTCCAGAATGGAAAAATTACCGGCCTTATGCTTGCAAAGGCCCTCCCGCTGTGCCTGACGGCCGATACGGATCACTTCATTTTTGATCTGTTCCAGCATTCCAACATCCTCAATCAACACTTTTTTCTTCAAAACATCCCCGGCAATCATCAGAATTTCTCATTGCTCCAGGTCCCGAAGGGTCTCACATCCTTCACTGCGTCACAGGGAAGGATTCTTTCTTCATCGTTGTCGAGATCGATCAGAACATATCTGTCATTTCCCATGCCCATTTCCTTCATATAGGAGAGCTGGCGCAGGCCATGCCTGGTCTCAATGCGCTCCACAAGGTGAGAGCGGTCCTTTTCGGACATTGCGTACACAAGGTCAACACTTGCCTGATCCGCCGCCAGGATATCCAGGGATGCAACGATTCCGATGTTCGGCGTGACCACCGGAGCTGCTTCCACGCCGGCGCAGTCACAGTCTACCGACATATTCCGGAGAACGTTGATGAAGGAAATGTTCTTTCCGAAGAAATCCAGCGTTGCTTTCGTGGACTCTGTGATCTTCTCCATCAGCTCTTCCTCGGCAATGCTCCACTGATTGTCAGAGCCTTCTGCTGTATGAATCATCTTTTTTCCGATACGCCCGTCCGCGTTGCCGATACCGAGGTTCTTGTTGGAACCGCCGAAGCCGCCCATCGTATGTCCCTTGAAATGGGTCAGGGCCAGCATGGAATCATAGTTTTTGATATGTGTTCCCATACACATTTGCGTAAACCATTTTCCTCCGGAGAGCGGCATCATCACCGTGCCCTCCTCATCCATGATATCCACCGGAGCAAAGGTCCAGCCATTCACTTTCAGGGTCTCACGATGCTGCTCTGTCGTATAACGGCCGCCGTCATAATAGGTGTTCGTTTCGACGATCACAGCATCCGGCAGCTGCTTCTCCAGAAGATTCTGCACCCACGGACGCGGAATGATATTCGGACCTTTGGGTTCTCCGGTATGCAGCTTCACCGCGATCCTGCCGGTGAGATTTGCACATACCTTTTTATAGATCTTTTCAAGACCTGCCGCGGACAGGTCCCGGGTGAAATAGACGATCGATTCATTTCCTGTCCTCTCTTCATAGGGGACATATACATTACCGCCGGTTCCAGGCACTTTTGCTTCTCCCATGCTGATACCTCCTTTTATGACCATGAATGCCTCCGGTTTTGCTGCTTCCGGACATTGCATTTTCAGAATACGCAATTTCAAAAACATCGTCAAGTAACATTTGTTATATGATACGGCCGTGGATTCTTTTATTGCCATGCGTATAGATATACAGAACTGCAAAACAACCTGAAACAAAATCAGGCCTTGCAGATGACAACATGCAGATAACATCCGGAATAAAACAAAAAACATAAGGGAAAAATATAAAGAAATAACATTTGGAAAAAATTTAGGAGGAAACAACAATGACAGAAATGAAAAAAGTAAATGATATGGCAGCAGAACAGGCAGCAGGCGGATTTGCCGGCGTAGATTATGTTCATGATCTGAACCACTTTGTATATCGTACCGTGATCAACCTTCCGGCAGGCACCTGCCTTCAGATGCAGGTTACCCCGAACGGAAAATTCATGTCCCAGATGTACAACCAGGGAGATGCGATCTTTGTTCACGACACCTTCTGGGAGAACGGTTATCTTCTGGCTTTCAGGAACGGTGTGTATGGCTTTGTCGATGCGAAATATGTCGGCTGACATAAAGCGCCTGTAACATTTTGACAGAACACTCAGACGAAAGGGGCTTCTGCATTAAGCTGAAAATGCTTAATACAGAAGCCCCTTTTCCGTGTGTTGTTCTCTTTTTTTCAGGGAGCACATAATCCGCAGGGAGCATACCCATAGGAGATCAATGTCCATCTGTTTTCATGACTGATCTCCCTGTTATGTTCTCCGATCTCATTTGCCATTTCACATTCCGGTCTGTGAAATTTCATCGTCCTGTTATTCAGAACATAGCCGTCACCATGCTGTGCTTCCCTTTGAGGACGGCCGTCTCTTTCAGTCAGGACATTATATTCGGAGTCATTGCAGATCACTTCGATCTCCCCGTCTGTATCCGTCCGGAAAATGTGTACATGGTTCTCATTCAGAGTCTTCAGTGTGCGTTCCGCCGGGTGTCCAAACTCATTGTCTGCTCCGACACTGATCAACGCGATCTCCGGTTTCATTGCCGCTATAAAATCAGGTGTGCTGGAAGATGCGCTTCCGTGGTGTCCGACAACGTATGCACTGCATTTCAGCGATATGCCGCTGTTTAACAGTATTTTTTCCGTATCCGCCTGCGCATCTCCGGTGATCACGCAGCTGAACTGTCCATGGCTGATCTTCAGGACGGTGCACCTGTCGTTTTCTTTTTCTTCTGCTCCGTCTGCCGCATACAGAGTGTCAATTACAACTCCGCCAAAAGTATAACTGCGTCCCGTCCCCGCATACTCTATAACAGCTTCCGCTTCCGATAAAGCATTCATAAATGAGGCGTACACTTCCGTATCCGCCTCATAGCAGGGCAGGATCACCTTTTTTACAGGGATGGTTCTCAGGACTCCGATCAGACCTGCAATGTGATCATCATCGTAATGAGAAGCAAACAGATACTGCAGTTCATTGACTCCATGCTGCTTCAGGTACGATATCACATAAGAAGAGTAATTCCTCCCGCCTCCGTCATAGAGCATGTATTCTCCGTCCGCCCCGATGAGGAGACAGAGGCCCTGTCCTACATCCAGCATGGTAAGCCGGAAATCTGCTTCCCGCGAAGTCAGCTGCGGATTCTGATCAAGGCTGCTGCCCGAACCGGAGATCTGCATGAGGGACCGCAGGATTTCCTGCTTATTGCAGAAGAACAGAATCAGGGCACACAGGATCAGGCAGCCCGCAAACTGCAAGATTCTTTTTTTCTTTCTGGCTCGATTTCCCTTGCTATAATGACTTCTTCTGTATTTCATTCGCCGGCTTTCATTTCGTGAAATAGTATGGATTTTTCCGCAGCAGTATCTCTGAACGGACGGCATGCACACGCAAGGGGCACACGGTGATTATTTCCACTCGACACGGACCCACTCCGCTGAGCTCTCGCTTAACTGTTATGAAGTGACCTTTGTCAAGAGATAATAACAAATATTTTTCTCTCGGCAGTCACATGG
>CACZZH010000023.1 GCA_902785635.1 uncultured Lachnospiraceae bacterium | reverse complement strand
AGACGAAGAGATCGAAAAGATGGCTTCTTCGTATAACATGGATAAAGAAAAGCTCAAAGAGATGATGGGCGAATATGAGATCGAGCAGATCCGCAGCGATCTGTCAGTTCAGGCTGCAGTGCAGGTGATCGCAGACAGCGCAGTGGAAGTTGAAAAGGCAGCTGAAGAAGCATAAGCTAAACAGCACACGGAAGCTGCCGACAGGCAGAAAGGAAGAAAGAAATGAGTCTGGTACCCTATGTCATCGAACAGACAAGCCGCGGTGAGCGTTCTTACGATATTTATTCGAGGCTGCTGAAGGATCGGATCATATTCCTTGGGGAAGAGGTCAATGATGTCAGTGCCAATCTGATCGTAGCACAGCTGCTGTTCCTGGAATCCGAAGATCCGGGCAAGGACATTCATCTTTATATCAACAGTCCGGGCGGATCTGTTTCCGCAGGCTGGGCGATCTATGATACGATGCATTACATCAAGTGCGATGTCTCTACTACATGTATCGGTATGGCCGCGAGCATGGGCGCGTTCCTGCTGGCGGGCGGCACAAAGGGAAAGCGTTACGCTCTTCCCAATTCGGAAGTAATGATCCATCAGCCTTCCGGAGGAGCCTCCGGTCAGGCCAGCGACATTAAGATCGTGGCAGATAAGATCCTTCAGACCAGAAGAAAACTGAATGAGTATCTCGCTGCCAATACCGGTCAGCCGCTGGAGGTCATTGAGGTGGATACCGAGAGAGACCACTGGATGAGTGCTGAGGAAGCAAAGGCTTATGGTCTCATCGATGAAGTAGTATCTTCAAGATAACAGGGGATATCCCTGCATGGGAGATCTTTATATGGGCTGCGGCAAATACAGTATTGCGGCAGCCTGCTTTCAGATTCAGGGGCTTAAAAAAGCGCCTGAATAATTGCGTTTTGAGAGGAATAAAGAATGGCAATTAGAGGTTCAGATAAGATCCGGTGTTCGTTCTGCAATAAAACAGAAGATCAGGTCCGCAAGCTGGTAGCAGGCCCCGGAGGAGTGTATATCTGCGATGAATGTATCGACATCTGTGCAGAGATCATAGATGAAGAACTTGAGGAAGAAAGCCGCGGTGCGCAGGCAGACGGAATCCGTCTGTCAAAGCCTGCCCAGATCAAGACATTTCTTGACGAATACGTGATCGGACAGGATGATGCGAAAAAATCTCTGGCTGTCGCAGTATATAATCATTACAAGAGAATCACGAGCAGGGGAAAGCATATCGCAGACGATGTGGAGCTGCAGAAAAGCAATATTCTGATGCTCGGTCCTACCGGATCCGGCAAGACATATCTGGCTCAGACACTGGCGAAAATGCTGAATGTACCTTTCGCCATCGCAGATGCAACATCCCTTACGGAAGCCGGATATGTCGGTGAGGATGTGGAAAATATTCTCCTGAAGATCATTCAGGCTGCAGATTACGATATTAAACGGGCAGAGCACGGGATCATCTATATAGACGAGATCGATAAGATCACCCGCAAATCCGAAAACGTATCCATCACCCGCGACGTTTCAGGTGAAGGTGTTCAGCAGGCACTGCTGAAGATCCTGGAGGGGACCGTCGCATCTGTTCCGCCGCAGGGCGGACGCAAGCATCCTCATCAGGAGCTTCTTCAGATCGATACCACGGATATTCTGTTTATCTGCGGCGGTGCTTTCGAAGGACTCGACAAGATCATCGAGAACCGGCTTGACAGCAGATCCATGGGGTTCCAGGCAGAGATCACAGGTAAGGGTGAAGTAAATGTCGGGGAAGTTCTCCGGAAGGTGCTTCCGGAAGACCTGATGAAGTTCGGACTGATTCCGGAGTTTATAGGGAGGGTGCCGGTAGTGGTATCCCTTGATGAACTTGACAAGGAAGCTCTGATGCGGATCCTCCAGGAGCCAAGGAACGCAGTGATCAAGCAGTATCAGAAACTGTTTGAAATGGACGGCGTAAGCCTCACCTTCGAAAAGGATGCCGTTGAAGAGATCGCGGATCTTACGATGAAACGCCGTACCGGAGCCCGTGGCCTGCGGGCGATCATGGAACATGCCATGCGCGACATTATGTTTGAGATTCCCTCAGACGATACCATCAGCACCTGTCGGATCACAAAAGCAGTGATCGACGGGGAAGCACAGCCGGAATGCACTTATTCCGCAAAAGCACAGGCCAAAGAGGAGACTGCCTGAGCTTTAAGAGGCCCGGAAAAATATGGAAAAATATGACATTACCATACCCGCAATCCCGCTGCGGGGGATCGCAGTCCTTCCAAGGATGGTGATCCATTTTGACATCAGTAAAGGGGATTCCGTGAACGCTGTGGATCAGGCTCTTCAGTCTTCCGGGCAGAAGATCTTCCTGGTCATGCAGAAGGATAAGGAGAAAGAACCCGGCGGCCCTGAGGACCTGTATCCGGTCGGTGTTACTGCCTATATCCGCAATGTTGCCCGTCTGCCCCATGATATCGTGAGAGTCATGGTGGAGGGTCTCGAGCGGGCTGTACTTATCTCATTGGACGATTCCGAAGGTTTTATGAAAGCGCAGGTGGAAGTATCCCCCCGCGAGATCATTCCTTCAGGAACACAGACAAGGGCAATGGAAAGAGCCCTCAAAGATCTGTTCGAGATATATGCTTCCCAGAAGAACGGCATCAGCAAGGACCTTCGCCGGCAGATCATGCACATTGACGGCCTGGAGCCTTTGATGGATCAGATCGCCGCCAGTCTGTCATTTGACGCTGTCGTCCGCCAGAGGATCCTGGAAGCGGAGGATTATGAAAGCCGTTATGCTGTGCTGTGTACCTGTATTGCGGAGGAAACAGAGGTGCTGCGTATCCGCAGCGCGATCTCCCAGAAGGTGAAAGAACGGGTAGATAAAAACCAGCGGGAATATATCCTTCGGGAACAGCTGAAGGTGATCCGTGAGGAACTCGGTGAAGAGCTTCCGATGCAGGAAGCCGACCGCTGGCAGGAGACCGCCGGAAAGCTGGAAGCTTCCGACAAGGTCAAGGACAAGATCCGTACCGAGATCGCGCATTTCCGTTCCCTTTCTTCCAATTCTGCCGAAGCTTCTGTTTCACGGACCTATATCGAGACTCTTCTGGATATGCCATGGGACAGAATGTCAGAAGATAATACGGATCTTTCGAACGCACGGAAAGTACTTCAGGAAGATCACTATGGTCTTGAAAAGGTAAAAGAACGGGTCCTGGAATTCATCGCAGTCCGTTCGCTGGCGGGAAAAGGGGACAGCCCGATTCTTTGTCTGGTAGGTCCTCCGGGTACCGGGAAGACTTCCATCGCCCGTTCCGTGGCGAGAGCCCTGGGCCGCAAGTACATCCGTATCTCGCTTGGCGGAATAAAGGATGAGGCGGAGATCCGCGGACACAGACGTACTTATATCGGGGCAATGCCGGGCAGAATAGCTGCAGGGATCCGGAATGCCGGCGTAAAAAACCCGCTCATGCTGCTGGATGAAGTCGATAAGCTGAGCAGCTCCTACTCGGGAGATCCTTCCTCGGCACTGCTGGAGGTCCTCGATTCGGAGCAGAACTGCCGGTTCTCGGATCACTATATCGAGATTCCGGTCGATCTGTCCGAAGTAATGTTCATAGCAACCGCGAACGACCCGGCGTCCATTCCGCGTCCTCTGAAGGACCGGATGGAGATCATTGAGATCAGCAGCTATACACTTAACGAGAAACTGCATATTGCGAAAGAGCATCTGGTTCCCAAACAGCTTGAGCGCCATGGCCTGAACGGAAAGCAGCTTTCCTTTACCGGCGGAGCGCTGGAAGCGATCATATCCGGTTATACCCGGGAAGCCGGAGTCCGGAGCCTGGAAAGGAAGATCGGTGAGATCTGCAGAAAAGCTGCTCTTCAGGTACTGGAAGAAGGACGCGTATCTGTACGGATCCGCAAAAAAGATCTCACAGATTATCTCGGAAGAGAAATGTTCCATATTCAGATGCGTAATGCAAAGGATGAGATCGGCATCGTCCGCGGACTTGCGTGGACCAGTGTCGGAGGTGTTACGCTTCAGATCGAAGTGAACCGGATGCCCGGATCCGGTGATCTTTCACTGACCGGTCAGATGGGAGATGTCATGAAGGAATCTGCCAGGGCAGGGATCAGTTACATTCGTTCCATTGCCTCCGACTATGATATTCCTGTTGAATTTTTCAAGGAAAATGATATTCATGTACATATTCCCGAAGGTGCTGTTCCCAAGGACGGTCCGTCCGCGGGAATCACGATAGCGACCGCGATTCTTTCGGCTGCTGCTTCGCGGAAAGTCCGGGCGGATGTCGCCATGACCGGAGAGATCACGCTGCGTGGAAGAGTCCTTGCCGTCGGCGGCCTTAAGGAGAAACTACTTGCAGCAAGAACTGCAGGAATGAAGACGGTGATCGTACCGGAAGCCAACCGCAGCGAGATCGAGGAGATCTCCGCGGAGATCACAGGCGGAATGGAGATCATCTATGCGGATACCATGAAGCAGGTGCTTGCAAACGCATTTGTCTCATAGGAGCTGAAATATGATCATAAAAAGTGCCAATCTGGAGACTGTCTGCGGAGTGACCAGCACACTTCCCGAAAATGATTGTCCGGAGATCGCATTTGCCGGCAAATCCAATGTCGGAAAGTCCTCTCTGATCAATACGCTGCTGGACAGGAAAAAGCTTGCCCGCACAAGTTCCTCTCCAGGCAAGACACAGACCATTAATTTTTATAAGATCAATCGATCTTTCTATCTGGTTGACCTTCCCGGATACGGATATGCCAAAGCATCCGCACAGGCGAAGGAAGCCTGGGGAAAGATGATCGAAAACTACCTGCGTCATTCGCGCGCTCTTAGGGCAGTGTTTCTGCTGATCGATATCCGTCATGATCCGGGAGAAAATGATATCCAGATGTACAACTGGATCCTGGAAACGGGATTTGTTCCGGTCATTATCGCAACTAAAGCGGATAAACTGAGCCGGACACAGATCGAACGGCAGACGGACCGGATCCGCCGTGTACTTCAAACGGATGAAGATATCTGTGTGATCCCTTTTTCTTCCGTCAGCGGACAGGGAAAGGAAGAAGTCCGGAGGAAAATGGTTGAGCTGACCGGCATCAGTGAACCTGACATACCGGATCCGGCCGCTGAAAGCCTTACGGCTGCAGATCCGGAAAAGGCTTCCGGACGTAAGGCGCGCTGGCCCAAGGAAGAGCGGCATAAGGCTGCCAGGAAAAAAAGAAAAGGGAGAAACGGCATATGAATAAGGAATTGTCAAAAACCTATGATCCGACCGGCATGGAAGAACGGATCTATCAGAAATGGCTTGAGAAGAAGTACTTCCATGCCCAGGTCGATCGGAGCAAAAAACCCTTCACGATCGTAATGCCACCGCCCAATGTCACCGGCCAGCTCCACATGGGCCATGCGCTGGATAATACCCTTCAGGATATCCTGATCCGCTACAAGAGAATGCAGGGATACAGCACTCTCTGGCAGCCGGGAACGGACCACGCCGCCATTGCCACTGAGGTAAAGGTGACGAATATGCTGAAGGAACAGGGCATCGATAAAAAAGAGATCGGCCGTGAAGAATTCCTGAAGTATGCCTGGAAATGGAAAGAAGAATACGGAAGCCGCATCGTCAATCAGCTGATGAAGCTGGGTTCCTCCGCTGACTGGGACCGTGAGCGGTTCACCATGGATGAAGGATGCAGCGAAGCGGTTGAGACCGTTTTCGAAAAGCTCTATAATAAGGGCTATATTTATAAGGGCAGCCGTATCATCAACTGGTGTCCGGTATGCCGCACTTCCCTTTCGGATGCGGAAGTGGAACATGTGGACCAGAAAGGCTCTTTCTGGCATATCCTTTATCCGATCGTCGGTGAAGAAGGCCGTTATGTGGAGATCGCGACCACCCGTCCCGAGACTCTTCTGGGTGATACTGCTGTAGCGGTGAATCCTTCAGACGAACGCTACACGGATCTCGTCGGAAAAATGCTGGAGCTCCCCCTTACGGGCCGTCAGATTCCGGTCATTGCCGATGACTATGTGGACCGTGAATTCGGAACCGGCTGTGTGAAGATCACACCCGCCCATGATCCCAATGACTTTGAGGTGGGACAGCGTCATCAGCTTCCGGAGATCAATATCCTCAATGACGACGCTACGATCAATGAGAACGGCGGAAAATACGCCGGCATGGACCGTTATGAAGCGCGCAAAGCGGTCGTGGCGGATCTCGAAAAGCTTGGCCTTCTTGCGAAAGTTGTTCCTCATATCCACGCGGTCGGTACACATGACCGCTGCCATACGACTGTGGAGCCCATGGTGAAACCGCAGTGGTTCGTTCGTATGAAGGAGATGGCCCAGGCTGCTCTGGATGTTGTAAAAACGGATGATCTGAACTTTGTACCGGACCGTTTCGAAAAGATCTATACACACTGGCTGGAGAATATCCGTGACTGGTGCATCTCCCGTCAGCTTTGGTGGGGTCATCAGATCCCTGCCTACTACTGTGATGACTGTCATGAAATGACGGTCAGCAAGGGCGGTGCGCCGAAGATCTGCCCGAAGTGCGGCGGAACCCATTTCACACAGGATGAGGATACCCTGGATACCTGGTTCTCCTCGGCGCTATGGCCGTTTTCCACTCTCGGCTGGCCTCACAAAACGGAAGAGATGGATTATTTCTTCCCGACGGATGTGCTGGTGACAGGCTATGATATTATCTTCTTCTGGGTGATCCGGATGGTGTTCTCTTCACTTGAGCAGACCGGAAGATCCCCGTTCAAGTATGTGCTGATTCACGGACTGGTACGGGATTCCCAGGGAAGAAAGATGAGCAAATCTCTCGGGAACGGTATCGATCCTCTGGAGATCATCGAACAGTACGGGGCAGATGCTCTCCGTCTGACTCTTGTGACAGGCAATGCACCGGGCAATGATATGCGTTTCTATATGGAGCGTGTGGAATCCTCCAGAAACTTTGCCAACAAGCTCTGGAATGCTTCCAGATTTATCATGATGAATCTGGATAAAGCAGATCCTGCGGATGAAGAGACACTGCAGCTCACCGACGCAGACCGCTGGATTCTTGACAAGGTCAATACGCTTGCTGCTGAAGTGACCGAGAATATGGATAAATTTGAACTCGGCATTGCAGTTTCAAAGGTTTATGATTTTATCTGGGATGAATTCTGCGACTGGTATATCGAAATGGTCAAACCGCGGCTGTATGCTCAGGAAGATGATACCAAGAGCGCAGCGCTCTGGACTCTGCGGAATGTCCTGATCCAGGCTCTGAAGCTTCTTCACCCGTTCATGCCATTCATTACGGAGGAGATCTTCTGCACACTGCAGTCTGAGGAAGAATCCATCATGATCTCTGACTGGCCTGTATACAGGAAAGACTGGCATTTCCCGGATCAGGAGCGCAGCGTGGAAGCGATCAAGGAAGCCGTCCGCGGAGTGCGTCAGGTCCGTATGGATATGAACGTTGCTCCTTCAAAGAAGGCAAAGGTGTTCGTAGTGTCTGCTGACAGTGAAGTCCGTGAGATCTTTGAGAAAGGAAAGATCTTCTTTGCAGCTCTTTCCTCTGCTTCGGATGTGTGCATCTGTCCGGACAGGACCGGCATTGATAAGGACGCAGTTTCGGTACTGGTCCATGGAGCTCAGATCTATATTCCGCTCGCGGAGCTTGTGGATATTGAAAAAGAGATCAGCCGTCTGCGCAGTGAAAAGGAACGTCTGATAAAGGAACTTGATAGATCCAATAAGATGCTCGGAAATGAGCGCTTTATCAGCAAGGCTCCTGCTGCCAAGATCGAAGAAGAAAAAGCGAAGCTGGCAAAATACCAGCAGATGATGGAACAGGTCAAAGAACGTCTTCTGGCTTTGACCGGAAAATGATTAATGAAGAATAAATAGGGGGATGTCCGGAGGATTGGCAAAGAACCATCCCCCGGCATTCTTTTTGTATTCTATTCATGACCATGAAAGGAGCAGCATATGTCCCTGACTCTGATTATGGGCGGTTCCGGCATCGGAAAATCCACTTATATTGAAGAGAAGATCATTGCCCGTTCGCAGGAAGAGCGTGAAATGCATTATCTGTTCATCGTTCCGGAACAATTCACCCTGCAGACCCAGCGGGATCTGATCAGGCGCCATCCCAGAGGAGGCCTTTTGAATATAGAAGTTCTCAGTTTTCAAAGACTGGCATGGCGGATCTTTGAGGAGACAGGCGAGAAACCCGGGGACGTACTCACGGAAACGGGCAAATCCCTCATCCTCCGGCAGGTTGCTTCCTCAAACAGGGAAAACCTGCCCATGCTTGGGAAACGGATGAACCAGAAGGGCTATGTGGAAAAAGTAAAGTCCATTCTTTCGGAATTTGCCCAGTATGAGATTCATACGGAGCAGCTGGACGATATGATCGATCGATCCCGGAGCCGCCCTGCACTGCAGTATAAGCTCAGAGATCTTCGTACGCTCATGGATGCATTTGACAGGTACCGGGAAGACCGCTTTCTGACCGGAGAGGAGATCCTGGAGAAGCTTGCCCGGTGTTCTGTGTCTTCACAGCTGCTTCGCAGCAGTGTTCTTATACTTGACGGATTTACGGGATTTACTCCGATCCAGAACCTCGTGCTGAGATCTCTGTTCTCAATTTGTCCGGAGATCTGTATATGTATCACCATCGGCGCATCGGAAAAACTGTACGGTGAGATCTGTGATCACGAATTATTTGCACTGAGCAAAAAAACCATCCGGAATCTTTTACGGATGGCGCATGAAGCGCACATTACCGTGGAAGATCCGGTCTATCCGGACGGCAAAAAAAGCCGGTTTGAAAATGCACCTGCTCTGGCAAGACTGGAACGGGAACTGTTCCGGGAACACTCCTCAGAGGAGAAAAAAGAACCGGATCCGGATCTTCTGGCTGGCACAGATGGTATTTCCGAAGAGTATGAAGGACTTACGGCGATAAGTCTGCATGAAGATGCAAATCCTTCCCAGGAAGCACATGCAGCCGCCCGGATGATCCGGCGTATGGTGGACAGCGGACAGATCCGTTACCGGGAAGCAGCAGTGATCACAGGAAGTCTTCCGGATTATGAATTCCATGTACGCCGCTCTTTTGATGCATTGCATATCCCGTATTTTATCGACCGTAAGGTCGCTTTGAATACAAATCCCTGTGTTGATTTCATACGCAGTGCCATAGAAGCAGCTTCAGACGGACTGTCTTACAGCAGCATGATCCGGATGCTGCGAAGCGGCTTTGCGATTCTTACCCGGGAAGAAACAGATCTTACGGAAACCTATGTACTTGCCAGGGGAATCCGGGGAAAAACACGCTGGATGGGAACATGGGAAAAAGAATGCCAGACACTGACACCGGAAGAGATCCTATGCTGCGATGCATGCCGGCAGAAAGTAATGGAACGGTTTCTTCCCTTCCTTGAAGTTTTCAGTGCGGGAAGGGCTAAGGTATCGGAGTACGTGCATGGTCTTCATATCCTTCTGGAGCAGTTTGATACGGAGCAGCTCCTTGCTGAGAAAACGCAGGCATTTAGTGAAGACGGAAACATCGCAAAGGCACTGGAATACGGTCAGATCTGGCAGGTGATCGTCTCTCTTCTGGAGGAGACGCAGCATCTGCTTGGCAAAGAGACCGTCACGCGGCAGGAATTTGCCCAGATCATTGAAGCAGGATTCGAAGAAGCAAAAGTCGGAATCACACCTCCCGGACTCGATGAAGTGCATGTAGGTGATATGGAACGCACAAGGCTGGATTCCATACGGGTCCTGTTTTTCCTCGGAATGAACGACGGATGGATCCCCGCTTCCTCGTCCGACAGCTCACTGGTGTCCCAGATGGACAGGGAGTTTCTCGCGATGTCAGGTTTTGAACTGGCGCCGGATATAAGAGAACGCAGCTATACGCAGCGGTTTTATCTGTATCTTTGCCTTACCAAACCCTCCCGGTCTCTCTGGATCTCATACAGTCATTCCGCCATTGACGGCACACAGCGCAGGCCCTCTTATATGATCCATGTTCTTCAGGATCTGTTTCCGGGCCTTCATGTAACGCAGGACAGTTCTCTGGAAAATATGCCTGAGGCAGCAGCTTCGCCCGATGATGCACTCCTTGCTTTCGCCGGGGAGATCGGAAAGGCAAAGGAACAGGGCAGCGCTTCGGATGCTCTCCTGGAAATGCTGCGTCAATACAGGATGCTCCCGCATACGGACGAGAACAGCAGCATGCAGAGGCTTCTCTCTCATGCCTTCCCAAACGAGGAAGCGCCTGATACGATCGGTGCGCAGCTCGCAGCGGCACTGTATGGTGAGAATCCATCCGGAAGCGTTTCCCGGCTTGAACTGTTTGCTTCCTGTGCTTATGAACATTTTCTGCAGTATGGTCTGCGCCTTGCACAGCGTGAGATCTACGAAGTGAAGGCTGCGGATCTTGGTACCGTGTTTCATAAAGCACTGGATCTGTTTTTTGAAAATATACGCTCTGCGGCCGGTAAGGGAACCGCTTTCAGGGATCACCCGGTTTTTACGGATGATTCCCTGCGCGTGAAAATGGCGGATGAATGCCTGCAGAAAAGCATAGAGCTCTGGGGAAAAGGCATCTTTGACGATACAGCACGCAACCGGTCCGTTGTCAGACGTATGAGCAGGATCCTTCAGAAAACGGTATGGGCGCTTCTGTACCAGATTCGTCAGGGAGCATTTGAGCCCGCCGTTTTCGAAGCGGGATTCAATTCTGCCAATGCGGGAGAAGCGGCCTTTATCCGCGTCGGTGACCGGAATATGGAATTACGCGGAAGGATCGACCGCATCGACCGATGCGAGGATACGGATAAGGTATGGCTGAAGATCCTGGATTATAAATCCGGAAATAAAGCATTTGATCTGACAGAACTGTATTATGGTCTGCAGCTGCAGCTTCCGGTCTATATGAACGGAGCTCTTGCCATGGAAAAAAAGGTCTCACCGGATAAAGAACCTCTTCCGGGGGCGTTGTTCTATTACCGGATGAAAGATCCGTTGAGAAAAGATGTATGGAGCCCGGATGATCCTGAAAAAGCGGATCAGACAGGAGCGAAGCCCTCTGCCGGTTTACCGGATTCCAAACTGCTGCGCGATCTGCGGCCGGATGGTCTGCTCTGCAGTGATCCGGCGGTCGTGAATGCACTGGATACGCATTTTGACCGCACATCGGATGCTGCTCCGATGGAAAAAAAGAAAGACGGGACATTGTCTGCAGCCCGCTCAAAAGCCGTTTCATCTCAGAGAATGAGGGATCTGTGCGCATTTGCCGCCCGGAAGAGTGAAGATCTGGCTGCACGGATCGTACAGGGGGAGATTCAGGCGCTCCCCTGCAGGAGAAAGAATTTTATCGTCTGCGACTGGTGCTCCCTTAAAGAGGCCTGCCCATGGGACCGTCATATACCCGGATGCACCAGCCGGCAGATCAGAGAATTTCCGAATGAGGATGCAATATGGGAAATCATTGGACAACAGACCAGCAAAGAGTGATCGACGCGAAAAACTGTAATCTGCTGGTCAGTGCGGCGGCGGGCTCCGGAAAAACAGCTGTGCTCGTGGAAAGGATCCTGACGCACATCACCGATCCGGTCCGCCCGACGGATATTGACCGGATTCTGGTCGTGACTTTTACAAAAGCTGCCGCAGGAGAGATGCGTGAACGTATTCGTGCAAGTCTTGAGAAAGAACTGCAAGAGCATCCTTCCGACCGAAATCTCCTCCGTCAGTCCGTTCTTGTGCATCATGCAAGGATCATGACGATTCACAGTTTCTGTCTGGATGTGATCCGCAACCATTTCAATGTGATCGGTCTCGATCCCGTATTCCGAGTCGGGGAGGAAGGAGAGCTTCTGCTTCTCCGCCAGGATGCCGCTGCGCAGATACTGGAAGAAGCCTATGAAGAAGGCGACCCCGCATTCCTGGATTTTGCGGAATCTTTTGCGACCGGAAGAACAGATGACGGACTGGAAAAACTGATCACCGGTTTCTATGAATATTCCATGGGTTTTCCGGATCCTTCGCATTGGAGGGAGAGCTGTCTTCAAAGCTGGCAGGCAAATAATGCGCAGGAGCTGTCTTCACTGCCGTGGATTCGGGATATGTGTTCCTACGCCCACAGAGTTCTGGAGGAGCAGGCAGGTGCTCTGCGCAGAGCCCTGGAGATCTGTTCACAGCCGGACGGTCCGTATATGTTTATTCCGATGTTCCAGAATGATCTGCTTATTCTGGAGGATCTTCTGCACGCTGACACATATGAAGCCCTGGCAGATCGATTTGCGAGCGGTATTTCCTGGATGCGAAGACCGGGAAAAAACGATCCTGCGGTTTCAGACAGAAAAAGAACAGAGATGATCGAACTTCGGGACACAGTCAAAGCGGAAACTGCGTCTTTGGGTTCGGACTGTTTTCCGATGAGTGCGGCAGCTCTTCTGGACCTGATGCATATGGGAGAGAAAAAGATGCGTGTCCTGGTCCGTCTTGCCGGCCGCTTTGAGGAACGTTTTTCCCAGGCAAAAAGGGATCGGGGAATCGTAGATTTTCATGATCTGGAACACTTTGCCCTGCAGATCCTGGTCCGTTTTGAGAACGGTGAAGCGGTCCCTACGGCGACAGCAGAGGAATATGGCGCCTTTTTTGAGGAGATCATGATCGATGAGTATCAGGACAGCAACATGGCGCAGGAAGTCCTGCTTCGCAGCATTTCCGGAGAGGCTCTCGGAAAGTTTCCAAACCGGTTTATGGTTGGAGATGTGAAACAGAGCATCTATCGTTTTCGTCTTGCAAGACCGGAGATCTTTCTGGAAAAGCAGGAGACTTATTCCAGAGAGGATGATGCGCCTTACAGAAGGATCGACCTGAAAAGCAATTTCCGAAGCAGGCCTCAGGTACTTGACGTGGTAAACCACGTGTTTTACGGCATCATGGGGAAAGAAATCGGCCATGTGGATTATGACGCCGATGCAGCACTGTACGCCGGCGCGGTATTTCCCGGGGAGGAAGCAGATCCGGAGGGCGGCAGAGCGGATCCGTACGAACCGGAACTGCTGCTGATATGTCCCGGAGAAGAAAGCAGGGAGGATCCACCCCTGGATATTCCGGATACCGGCGGGTATGATGAAAACGGAGACGAAGAAGAAAATCCGGGAAGGGTCTCACTGGAAGCCGCTGCAGCGGCAGACAGGATCCTGGAACTGATGCGCACACAGAAGGTTTATGATTCGAAGACCGGGCAGCTGAGGGAGCTTCGTTTCGGAGACATTGCCGTTCTTCTCAGAACGGTAAGCGGATGGAGCGATCTCTTTGCGGAGACATTTACGGATAAAGGGATTCCTGTATATATGGAAAGCGGCAGCGGCTATTTTTCTTCAATGGAGATCCGGATCATGCTCTGCGCACTGGCTCTGCTGGACAATCCCAGACAGGATATTCCTCTGGCAGGTGTCCTGCACAGTGTGATCGGGGGAATGGACGATCGGGAACTTGCGCGCATCCGCTCCGATGTGCCGGAAGGATCCTTCTATAATGCCTGCGCAGTCCGCAGCACATGGAACGATCCTCTCGGGAAGAGACTGCAGGATTTTTTCGACATTCTGAACCGGATCCGCGATGCCGTTTCCTATACACCGATTCATGAGCTGATCTGGATGATCGCTGATGAGACCGGATTCGGATGCTGGGTCCATTCTCTCCCCGCAGGCGAATCGCGCTATGCAAACCTGCGCATGCTTGCGCAGAGAGCAGCGGATTTTGAAAACGGGAACAGTCACGGACTTTTCCGCTTCCTGCGATATATCGAACAGCTGCGAAAACAGGAGATCGATTATCCGGAGGCGGCACCGGACTCTGACACACGGGATGCGGTCCGCATCATGTCGATCCATAAGAGCAAAGGTCTGGAATTCCCTGTCGTGATCTTATCCGGACTCGGAAAAACGTATAACCGGAATGCGGAGAGAGAACCGGTCATTTTCCATCCTTCAATGGGAGCGGGATTCGATATCGTGGATCCCGTAAAGAGGGTCCGTTATGCGATGCCGCTGCGAAAAGCGATCGCTCTGCAGCTGCGGGAAGAAGACCTTGGAGAAGAACTTCGCGTTCTGTACGTTGCGATGACAAGAGCAAAAGAAAAGCTGATCATGACCGGATCTATAGCGGATCCGGGGAAAAGCCGGAACAGATGGGAGAGTGCCTCTTTTGACAGCAGCGGGAGGCTTTCCTACCAGTGGAGAATGAAGAGCCGTTCCTGGCTGGATCTGATCGTGCCGGTACTTCAAAACGGTCCGTCCGGTATTCCTTCCGGAACGAAACAAAGGACCTGTACTGTCCGCCTGGTCTCCCTTCAGGGAACCGGAAAAAACCGGAACGATGCCCTGTCCGGACAGGATGTGCGTCAGGCTTTCGATTCACTGAACATGGATCATTGTTATGATGAAAAGATCTGTTCCGCCTTTCAGGAATGGAAAAAGGAACCTGCTTCCCGGCCGGATGTAAATCATATCCGCCCTGTCATGTCCGTCTCCGAATTAAAACATGCCTGGATGGAACTGGTGGAAGAGGACGGGAGTTATGCGTATCATACGCAGCCTGAGACGGCAAGCAGCATCCGGACATCTGTTTCTGCCGGAGAAGACAGTCAGACAGGATCGGAAGGTGCAGCACGCGGAACCATGTACCACCGTGTGATGGAGCTGATCGACTTTTCAGCCGCTCCGGAAGGAGATGCCTGCGAAGACTTCGTGCAAATGCAGTTGGAAACCATGTTAAAGTGTGGTAAAATCCAGAAAGATGTCCAGGAGACTGTATCTGTTTCCAGAATCGCTGCCTTTTTGAACAGTGAGATTGGAAAACGGATGGTACAGGCGCATCGCCAGGGAAGGCTGCATCGTGAGATGCCATTTGTACTCGGTGTGCCTGCCCGCCAGATTCGCCGTGAATGGATGGCGGATGATATTGTAATGATACAGGGGATCATTGATGCATGGTTCGAGGAGCCGGAAGGGATCGTCCTGCTGGATTATAAGACCGATTCTCTTCCGTCCGGAGGAATGGACATTCTTTGCAGACGCTATCAGATGCAGATGCATTATTATAAAAAAGCACTGGAGCAGCTCATCGCGAAACCGGTGAAGCAGGCACTCCTGTATTCCTTCAGCCTTGGAGAGAGTGCAGATGTGGCGGACAGCGTCCTGCCGGTACTGTAGATTTTGGATTTAAAAAGGATTTTGCTGTTATGACCAAACAAGGGCGAAAGCCGGAGCGCAGCAGTCTTCTGTGCCTTCTGCTGGGTTTTCTGATACCGGTGGTACTGGGTATCATCGGATATATTGTGATCGAAGTATGGCCTTTCGGAGACGGGACGGTGCTGATCATCGATTCTCTGCACCAGTATCTTCCGTTTTATACGGATTTTCATGAAAAACTGCGCAGCCACAGTTCTCTGTTCTATTCTTTCAGTGCCGGTTTCGGTTATGATTTCTGGGCGACCTACGCTTATTACCTGGCCAGCCCTCTGAATTTTCTGATCGCGCTGGTTCCCACACCGAACGTAGCCGACTTTATGGACTATCTGATCCTGTTCAAGATCGGTATGTGCGGCGGAATCTTTTCCTGGTACCTGCATCAGAGAGCCTGCCGGCAGAATACCAATGAGGAGGATGGTCTTTACAGGATCTTCTTCCCGGCAGTATTCGGAACCATGTTTGCCATGGGCAACTTTATCATCGGATATTATTTTAATCTGATGTGGCTGGACAGCATCGCTGTACTGCCTCTGATCCTTTACGGAATTGAGCAGATCAGCGCCGGCAGGAAAGGATGGATCTATGGTCTTTCCCTTTTCTATGCCATCTGGTGCAACTACTATATCGGATTCATGCTCTGCATCTTTTCCTGCCTTTACTTTGCCTCGCAGCTGCTGCTTCGCAGAGGAATCCGGCTGAAGACCTTACTGCTTCGGTGTGTTTACTTCGGCTGGTATTCTCTTCTGGCGGGAGGAATGGCATCGGCCGTGCTGGTACCTGCCTACAAGGCACTTACCGCTTCCGAATCGATGTCAAATAACTCGTTTCCTTCAAAGATCAAGTTCTATGTGGACTTTATCGATCTGATGCTCTCACATGGAATCGAGCAGCATCCCATCAATATATCTGATTCACAGGTCGGCCTGAATGCATACTGCGGAAGTGCGGTGCTGATTCTGGTCGTACTCTATCTGCTGCACAGAGGGATCCCCTGGAGGGAAAAGCTTGGAAAAGTGCTTTTGTCCGGTATTTTTCTGCTCAGCTTTGCCATGAATATCCCGAACTATATCTGGCACGGATTTCATACGCAGAACGGTCTTCCCAACCGTTTCGCCTTTCTCTATGTGTTTGTCCTGCTGATCATGGCATTCGATATCTGCGGCCGGATACGGGAATGGAAGATGATCGAAGTTCTCTCGGCAGGGCTGGTAGTCACGGCATTCTTTGCCGGGGCACTGATCGCCGGACGCGGCGACACCGGAGAGTATGGGGCATGGCTGTGGCTCACGCCCTCCTTCCTTGCAGGATGGACCGTTATTCTGCTGATCATTACCGGACTTCGTTCCCATCCGCTGATCTGCCATTGCCTGGTCGGAGGCCTGCTTCTTGCAGAGGCAGCCGGACATGGAATCTATGGATACATATATAATGAAAATGTGACCCGGAGCATCTATCTGAAGGATCAGGCCTCCTGGAAAAGACTTACCTCCGGGCAGGAGAATCCTTCCTTTTTCCGAAGTGAGATCGATTCTCAGCGAATGCGGAATGTCACCATGTTCGCCGGCGGCAATTCCATGGTGATCTTTAATTCCATGATGCAGGTATCCGTGACTGACTTCTGCGACAGGATGGGGATCGAAGCACGTACGAACAAGAACGGGTATAACGGGGTGACCGAACTGATGAATGATGTGTTCGGAATCCGCTATGTGCTTGCCACTATAGGTAAAGGGGATACGCTTTATCATTTTCCGAAGATCTCGGAGGATGATAACCTGACAATGTATTATAATCCCAATGCACTTTCCCTTGGCTTTATGGTAAATCCGGAGCTGCGCTACTGGGACACTACGGAAGGCGAGCCGATCGATCTTCAGAACCAGTTCGTCACTCTGGCGACCGGTCAGCCCGGAATCTTTGTCCTGGACCGCATTGTTGACGCTGAAGACGGGGAAAACTACCAGATAAAGGTGCCGGACAATAAGCAGGTCTACATTTATCTTTCCTCCCGGGCTTCCGAGATGGATCTGAACACACCGGAATATGACCGTACATATAAGACGTATACGGATCATCTGTATACCATGAATGCACTGGGAGATGACAGGATCGGTGATTTTACACTGAAACTTGATGATCCCGACAGCGTAAAGACAGTAAAGATCTATACCTGTCCGGATGAAAGTCTGGCTGAGGTGATCCGGATCCTTTCCCGTGATCAGCTGAAAGATGTTCAGGCAGTCGGAAATACCCTGACCGGCAATGTAGATGTGACAAAGGACGGGATCCTGCTGCTGACCGTTCCGTACAGCCCCAACTGGACAGTGATGGCCGACGGTAAAAAAACGGAACCGCTTGAGATCGGACAGATGTTTATCGGAGTGGAACTGACAGAAGGGAAGCACACGATCTCCATGCGTTATGTTCCGGGAGGATTTTTCGGAGGTCTGATCCTCAGTATCCTCTGTGCACTTGCGTTCCTTCTCACTCTGATCGCAGAACGCAGATACCGGGTGATTGGTTACGGTTCAAAAGAAAAGGAAGCAGTTATGAATATCCATTTTTCAAAGAAAAGCGAAGCATGCGGCGCCGGAATATTTGCCGTATTGAATGACAGAAAAGAAGAGCTTCTCGCCCGCGGCAGGACCATCTGGAACCTCTCAGTGGGTACACCGGATTTCGAACCGCCGAAGGCTGTAATGGACGCTGTGAGCGAAGCAGCACGCAGGCCGGAGAACTACCGGTATTCCCTGCGCGATCTTCCGGAGCTTATCGGAGCTGTGCAGGATTTCTACCTGCGCCGGTTCGGCGTATCTCTTGAAGAGAATGAGATCATGTCTGTGTATGGTTCCCAGGAGGGAATGGCGCATATTGCCTGGACTCTTTGCGACCCGGGTGATGTGGTCCTTGTGCCAAATCCCGGATATCCGGTATTTAAGATCGGACCGATGCTCTGCGACGCGGACGTCTGGGAATATCCGCTTCTTCCCGGGAATGACTATCTTCCTGATCTTGATTCGATTCCCGAGGAGATCCGGAACAGAGCAAGACTGATGATCGTCAATTATCCCGGGAATCCCCTTTGCAAGACCGCTCTGGACCGTTTCTATGAAGAACTGATCACTTTTGCAAAGAATAATGATATCGTGATTCTTCATGACAACGCCTATGCGGATATAATCTTTGGCGGAAGAGAGGGCAGATCCTTCCTGAATTACCCGGGAGCAAAGGAAGTGGGAATCGAATTCTATTCCCTCTCCAAAACTTTTGATTACACCGGAGCCAGGGCTTCATTTGTAGTCGGAAATGCACAGGTGATCGCCCGGTTTGCGGCAGTCCGTTCCCAGATCGACTACGGAATGTTCCTCCCGGTACAGTACGGAGCGATCGCAGCACTGAAAGAACCGCTGGAAAATGCAAAGGAACAGAGCCGTATCTATGAAGAGCGCAGTAAGGCTCTGTGTGAAGGGCTTCGCAGTGTCGGCTGGGACGTTCCGGACAGTGAAGGAACCATGTTTGTATGGGCTCCGCTGCCGGCAGGATATACCAATTCCAATGCATTCTGCATGGAACTGATGGAGAAGGCGGGCGTGATCTGTACGCCCGGCAGCAGCTTTGGCAGTCTCGGAGAGGGCTATGTACGTTTCGCGCTGGTCCTTCCTCCCGAAGCACTGATGGAAGCAGTGGAAAGCATCCGCAGAAGCGGTATGATAAAACCTACAGGAGAATAATATGGGTTATCTTGAGACAGCAAGGCAGAAGCATGCCTTATACAGCGATCTTATAAAGATCGCCGGAGAAGACAGCGTACTGCTTGATGAGCCGATGTGCCGTCATACTTCCTTCCGGATCGGCGGGCCGGCAGACTTTTTTGTGATGCCCCGGGATGAACAGAGCCTGATCAGGATCCTGCAGTTCTGCCGGGAAAACGGAATACCGGATTATATTATGGGAAACGGCAGCAATCTTCTGGTCATGGACAACGGCTACCGCGGCCTGATCATTCAGCTGTTTAAAAATTTTTCAGCTATCACCATAGACGGACTGCGGATACGGGCACAGGCCGGCGCCATGCTTACAGGCATCGCCAAATGTGCACAGCGTGAATCGCTTACCGGGATGGAATTTGCTTCCGGAATCCCCGGAACGCTCGGCGGCGCTGCCGTTATGAATGCAGGAGCATACGGCGGAGAGATGAAGGATATCACGGAAACTGTCCGCATCCTGGATCCCGAAAGCGGAGTCCGGGAACTGCCCTGTGCTCAGATGAACTTCGGTTATCGGACGAGCATTGTTGCGGAAAAAGGTTATATCGTACTTGGTGCAGTACTGAAGCTTGAAAAAGGCGATCTTTCACAGATCACCGGACGCATGGAAGAATTGAAGGAAGCCAGGACCAGCAAACAGCCGCTGGAACTTCCCAGTGCCGGCAGTACATTCAAACGGCCGAAGGATCATTTTGCCGGAAAGCTGATCATGGAAGCCGGTCTGCGCGGATACCGTGTGGGAGGTGCCATGGTCTCTGACAAGCATTGCGGATTTGTTGTAAATGCAGGGAATGCAACAGCGTTGGATGTGCTGACCCTGATGAAGGATGTGCAGGATAAAGTATTTTCCCAGACCGGCATAAAGCTCGAGCCTGAAGTGAAAATGCTGGGGGAACAACAGGATGTCATTTTCCGGTGATGTAAAAAGAGAACTGACAGGCCAGACCGGAAAGGGCCGCCATTGTCAGATCGCGGAGCTTACAGCGATCATCACGATGTGCGGCGGAGTAAGTGTATCCGCCCAGGACCGGGCAAGTCTGCGCATTCAGACGGAGAACCGTCATGTCGCTGAGAAGGCCTGTGTTCTGCTCCGGAAGGCATTTTCCGTAAATCCCGAGACCGGAGTGCGGATGTATGCGCGCAGCACCGTGTTTCTTGTAGCTGTTATCCGTCATGAAGATGCGGTAAAAGTGCTGCGCTCATGTTATCTTCTCCATGGTTTCGGGGGAGTTTCCGATCTGATGGATATCGGGGAAGAACTGTCTCTGGAAGAAAATATCATACTTCAGAAAACATGCTGCAAAAGAGCCTTCCTGAGGGGGGCTTTCCTGGCAGCCGGATCCATAAGCGATCCCCACCGTTCCTATCATTTTGAGATCGTCTGTCCCTCACCCGGAAAGGCGCTTCAGCTGGTGGACATCTTTGCCTCTTTTGGCATCGAGGCCAGGACAGTGGGCAGGAAATTCAATGAAGTACTGTATCTGAAGGAAGGCACCCAGATCGTGGATGCGCTGGGAATCATGGAGGCACCAAGATCTCTGATGGAACTGGAAAATATCCGGATCCTTCGGGAGATCAGCAATGATATCAACCGCAGAGTCAACTGTGAAGCGGCCAACATCAGTAAAGCCGTTGCCGCCGGAGTACGTCAGGCGGAGGATATTGAATATATCCGTGATCATGGCGGACTTTGCCAGCTGCCGGAAAATCTTGAGACACTGGCCGAACTGCGCCTTGAACACCTGGATGCATCCCTTCAGGAACTTGGCCGGCTTCTCACACCTCCCATCGGAAAATCAGGAGTGAACCACAGATTTGAAAAGATCGCCGGATTTGCCCGGCAACTGAAAAAGAAAAAGGAGTTACATGATTGATATTTTATTGGACAGCATAGCGGATGGTCTGCTGGATACTTTGAAGGTCATACCGTTTCTGTTCGTTACCTATCTGATGATGGAATATCTGGAGCACCGTACCCAGGATAAGACACTGGCCGCGATCCGGCGGGCTGACAGGCTTGGACCGCTTTTCGGAGGTATTCTCGGGGTGATCCCGCAATGTGGATTTTCTGCTTCCGCAGCATCCCTGTATGCCGGCAGAGTCATCACTGCCGGTACCATGATCGCCGTATTCCTCTCCACTTCGGATGAAATGCTGCCGCTGATGCTTTCTTCGAATGTTCCGGTTCCTGTGATCGGCAGGATCCTTCTTACAAAAGCGCTTATCGGTGTCTGTGCCGGTTTTGCGGTCGACTTTCTGTTCCGCCGTTTCAATCAGCGCCGGATCGGTTCCAGTATTCATGATCTTTGTGAACATGATGACTGCAGCTGTGAGGAAGAAGGAATCGTCCGCTCTGCGTTGAAGCATACAATTAATATCGTTCTTTTTCTGACTGTCACGTCTGTGCTGATGAATATCGTGATCGGTCTGGTGGGAGAGGATGCGCTGGGAAGCCTGTTTCTGAACAGGCCGGTCGCAGGAGAGCTTGCAGCAGGACTTATTGGTCTGATTCCGAATTGCGCAGCATCTGTGGTGATCACTAAGCTCTATCTGGAAGGCGGCATGAGTGCCGGTGCGATGATCTCCGGACTGCTCGTAGGTGCCGGAGTCGGCCTGCTTGTCCTGTTCC
>CACZZH010000022.1 GCA_902785635.1 uncultured Lachnospiraceae bacterium | reverse complement strand
GAATGTTGTTCCCGGCGCCATAGGGGGCATGCCAATTGAGCCTTGCCGTGGTCTTGTTGCTGGCGTTTTCCACGTTCCCGATGTAGATGACCAGGTCATACTTGCTCCGGAACTCTTCCACGGTTTCAAAGTGCATGGGCTTGGTGAAGTCAAAGACCTCTTCCTCATAGGGAATCATCTCAAAGCCCTCCCGCTCCATATCGGCGATGAAGCGCCGGGCCACCCGCTCCTCGCTGGGGCACTTGCCCAGAATCTCAAAGAGCACCCGGCGATGCTTCTTCGGGCTGATGGGCAGCAGATGCTGGGTATCCTTGACCAGCGTCACTGCCTTGTCCGCGCATTCCCTGGCCCATGCCTGATGCTGCTCGCAGCCGATCACCCCCAGATGTTCCCGGCTGGGGGCCAGGGTTCCGTTTTTCTGCTTCTCGTGCAGACGGAGGGCGGCCTTGGCAGCCAGAATGCGGGTCACCGCCTCATCCAGACGTTTTTCGGAGAGGATGCCCTGCTCATAGCCTTTGCGCATATACCCCAGGTCCTCTTCATAATCCTTGTTGAACAGGATCACATCACACCCACTTTCGATTGCCCTGGGAATCGCCTTCCTGCGGGGCATGGCGCTGGTGAATCCAACCATCGGCGTTGCATCGGTACTGATCAGTCCGTTAAATCCAAGATGTCCTCGCAGAAGACCTGCCAGCAGTTCGGGCGACAGCGATGCGGGAAGCAACGCATCAGCAGCAGAGGCATCCGGATTGAGTCTGTGTACCCAGGCAGGCTGTGCAATATGGCCTGCCATGACGGACGGAGCTCCTTGTTCGATCAGTGTTCTGTACACCTTACCGAAACTGTTCTCCCATTCCTCCACGGTCATAGAATTCACACTGGTCACAATGTGCTGATCCCGTTCATCCACACCATCCCCAGGAAAATGTTTGATACAGGCTGCCACCCCGGCGTCTTTCGCGCCGTCCAGATATCTGGCACCATATTCAGCAACCCTTACAGGATCACTGCCAAATGTCCGCACATTCGTTATGGGATTATGGAACTCATAATCGATATCCACGATCGGCGCAAAGGCCCAGTTCATCCCAAGAGCTGCTCCTTCACTGCATGCTGTCAGTCCCATCCGATACGCGTTTTCAGGATCATTCGCAGCGGCAGCAGCCATCGGTTTTCCAAAGGAAGTTCCTTCAAAAGCAAGGCCGTCTCCTCCCGCTTCTGTATTTGCCGCAAGCAGCAGCGGAATATCCGCCAGATTCTGTATCCTCTCATGAGTACGTCTTATATTTGCAGCGGAATCTGCCCTGTACATCATGCCGCCGATCCCCAGATCACGGATCAGATGTGACAGCACCTGCCGATCATCAGTAAACCCCATCGGACAGAAGACCTGCCCTGCTTTCTGTTCTGTCCCCAAAGCTAAGAAAGTTTCTTCCACCCAGTTCAGAGCATCCTCATTCAGGCAGAACGGTTTTGCTGTCAGATCCAGATCATATTGACTCAAAACCATGTGTTCTTTATTATTCATTTTTCCTCTCCTGCGGAATAAGCGTTCAGAACGCTTCCGGTTCTGTTCCGAGTCTGTTATAAATATCAAAGGCAGGTCCGTTCTCTCTTCCGGACCTGCCCCGCATCCTGCCCACAGCGGCTCCTGCCTGCTTTTTATTCACGGTCTGTATCTCCTTAGGAAATAGGCAGGCCCGCAGCTCCACGCATGACAGTAACTGTTGACGATAGTTCCTCCGTAAGGAGATTCCTGCGGATTCTCAGGGTTATACAATTCCCAGAACGTATCCACTCCCTGATCTGCCATGCCACCCCAGTACCTGCACATATATGCGATCGCCGTTTCTTCCTCTCCTGCACAGATCATGGCATCCACATAATTATGAACCATATACGGAGATACCATCTTCAATGCGTCCGGCCGGTTCGTCACCCGTCTGAGAAGATCGGCAGCCTTCTTTCCTTCAATGGCACCGCCCAGAACCATCCATACCTGTGTCGCCACTGAAACCTGTGCGTTGTCTCCACTGGTATAGCAAGCCTCTTCACTATTCCAAAGATATTGATTGGCAGCGTTCCTGCAGCTTTTCCAGATCGCCTCAAGCTTCATGTAAGTATCCTGTTCATTCAGAAGCCTTGTCAGTTCCATTCCTGAGCGCAGTGCATACAGCAATACACCTTGCATCGCCCCCTGTTTGTTCAGTGCCAGGTTCCAGTCAATAAAGCACCAGCCCATCTCTTCACTGTCACGGATCAGATCCTGATCTGTCAGCAGTCCTTCTGCCAGATACAGCTGGCTCAGTGCTGTCGGCCACAGATCATGAACGGTTTCCATATCACCCGTCGCCTTGTAATAGTCGAGCAGTGTACTTACGAAAAACAGTGAGTAATCCAGCATCACCACATCATCCACTTCAGGTTCGGGCTCAAGAAAGATACATCCGCCCACCTGCCCGCTTTTTGTCGGCAGTGCTGCGAAGAGATACAGGCATTCCTTTACCAGGTCATTTTTTCTGTATGTTACATAGTTGACCCGTGCCTGTATCCGCAGATCTCCAAGCCAGAGTCGTCTGTCCCGTTTTGGTCCGTCCTCAAAGACTGCCTGCATGCAATTGTGAAGCGTTCTGCAGGCGATCCTGTCCAGTCTCTGATAAAGAGGGTCTTCATTGCCATAAGGCAGAAGAAGTGCGTCATCAGCGGAAGAAACCGCCCGACAGTATGCTTCTTCCACTGTAAGGGAGAACCTGCTGCTGATATCGAGTACCTCGATCCGGACATAGCGGAAAGCATAACGCCTTGGCAGACTGACCACCCCCGGAAGTACATCCACATGAATGATCTCTTCTTCGATCCATGAGGAGCAGATCCAGCCGTGATAGTCATCCGGATCCTCAAAAAGCTCGATCGGATTCTCTGCGAAATGAAGTCTGAGCCGGACAGGGGCATCGGCATGGAACCCTTTCACACCCAGCTTTAGTGTGAGATATCCAACCTGATGATCACCAAACTCCAGCACGATCCGGTCTCCTTTTTGCAGAGGATGCCCCATACCTGCAGCGGACGGCCTGATCGTGATCCGCCCATCCTCCTGTTTTTCCGGACTGACGCATCTTACTGCTGCGATCTCTGTTTCGTGTATGACTGGTATTAAAGCCAGCGCTTTTTCCAGAAATGCCTGATTTTTCATACCTGATATCCTACGCTCCTGCCTGTTTCCCGCGAGTTACAAACAACCTGGTCAGCAGATCTTCATTGTTCAGATAGATCAGGAACACCACCAGAAGTACCGCATTGATAATGGACTGCACAGATGCAGTGATCGAATTAGAAAAAACTGCGAATGTGGAATTCAGCAGCGACATACACACTGCAGCCAGAAGATACCCGAGTTTATCGTTACTGAAGCGGCCGATATAGGAACCGATGAACATCGGCAGAAACGCAGTGAACATAATGGCAATAGAGCCAAAATTCAACTGACCGCCGTTGATATTGGTATTGCGGGCTGCATTCAGAAAACCAACGATACCCATCAGAGCTCCGCAGACCACATAACACCCGACCGCGTTGGGCACTTCTCTGATCCCGGTATTGACCGCCACTTTTTGGCCGCTCCTCAGTGCATTGTAATTATATCCAAAGCGGGTGTGGTCGAAGAGAAAGATCACAAACACCACGATCAGCAGGATCAGGACCGCTGCATGGATCCAGGTACCGACGAATCCGGACATGGACACATTCTGCACTTCCGTCATCACATATTTGCCTCCGGTGATCGTGTAGAGCACACCCTCATAGATCAGCGTTACGCCCAGAGAGGTAATGATCGGCGGGATCCGCAGGATCACATACACGCAGCCTGATGCAAGGCCCAGCAAAGCCCCTGACGCAATGGTGATCGCCAGCATCAGATATGCGCTGCCAGATCCTCCGCCCAGAAGCGCATAACTGATCTTTGCCCCGATCACAGCCGAAAGGGCAGCCATGGAGCCAAGCGAAAAGTCAAACCTGCCGCTGTTTAAGTTGATGGATAAAGCCATTGTTGTGATCATCACAATAGCCGTGTAGACGACAAAGTTGTTAAAACTCTTCATGTTTGTGATCACATTCTGTCCATGTGCCAGACAGATGGCTTCAAGGATCACACCCACGATCACAGGTATCGCCAGTGTTCCGATCACTTTCCTGCGGATACTCATATCTGCCTCCATGTTCCCTTTCATTCTGTTTCAGGGTGTCTTCTGTTTCAGTTTGCCTCGACCAGTGCCTTCACATCATCATAGGTCACGTCTTCACCGATGATGGTGTCGAGAGTCTCCTTGTCATAGATCGGCGTATCTCCATTGTCTGCCACATAGTATTCGTCAAAGGATGCACCATCGGTCGCAACCAGATACCCCTGGCTGAAGGAAGGAGCATTACCTTCTTCATCGCGGATCACATTTCCATCCACTGCGTTTTTGATCAGAGCGAAGACCGGGCCGATTGAGGATGAGTATTTGCCTGCCAGATAGACCAGCTGTCCTTCTTTGATCGCTGCACCGTTTGCTTCTGTAAAGGAATCGATATCTGCGAACGGAATTCCGGCTTCATTGAGGATCTGGGTAAAGAATGTTGTTGCCATACCGACTGAAAGGAATGCTTCCGGTTCCTTCGCAACTACGGCATTGATCTCATCCGTGGTGGTATCGCCGTAACCCTGAAGATAAGCGCACAGTTCTACATCACCTTCCACTTTTGCCGGGTCCACTTTCTGGTCCGCAAAGATCTGTCCGATCATTCCGCCCATATCATTCGTCCCGCCGTATGTATCACCAAGACCGGCGATTACACCTGCAGCTCTGAAAACATGCATCGGATTGGGGATGAACGCACCGTACATGGCTACACTGGTCACACCCTGCTCTTTGAAGAACTCTCCCATCTTTACGCCTGCTTCAAACTCAGTCGCGTTGCTCGGGCCGACCTGACCGGCAAAATACTCATAGCCCTTGTATGCCTCAAACAGTTCATCGTCGAGTACTCCGGAAGCAATGGCGTAATATACTCCGTACTCTTCACAGGTATCGAGCTGTGTTGCGCGGTCTGAGCTGGAGAGTGAAATAATAGCCTGGCAGCCCTGGGAAACGAACTTTTCAATGGCAGCCTTCTCTCCTGCCGCATCTTCCAATGCGTCCGTGTAGACAAATTCCACATCATAATTGTCAGCAATATAGTTCTCATAGTAGGCGCGGAACCCCTGTGCTTCCTCTCCGCTGACATCAGCTACCAGAACGCCGATCTTCAGATCTGCCGCAGCCGCCTGCACAGAAGTGAAAGCCATGGCTCCAGCCAGAACGCCGCCAATCATAATTGCCTTGAAAAGTCTGTTGTTCTTCATGTGTGTACCTCCTTGCACATAAATGAAAAAATCATGTTCTTTATCATTGTTATTTCGAACGCCTTTGTGAGACGTGAAATTCTGTACGATTCCTATCTCGGAAGCAGGTCTGTACGGTAGTTCATGCTTGTCACACAGACAACCGCCAGGAAAAAGACCGCACTTACGATCTGTGTAATGCCGTAGGCACTGCTCCCCTCCAGAGCCAGTTCCAGGATATTGTTGAGCAGTATATAGGAAAATCCGCCGATGAGAGCTGCATGGATCCTTGATCTCGCGCCGCCGGAGATCGGCATGCCGCCGAACACGATGGCGACAAAAATATTCATTCCGATGCCCGATGCTGTTGTCGTCGTAACCGATGGCGTATAGACCAGTGTAAGAAATGCACCGAGCCCCACGCCGATCCCGGCCATGGTAAAAGCAATAATCGCATACTTGTTATAAGGGATGCCGGTCAGCCTGGCACAGACAGGATTGCCTCCGATGAACTTCTGTCTTCTTCCGATCTTTGTCAGCTGAAATACGAAGAAACAGACCAGGAAGAAGATTGCCAGAAGCGTGATCTTAAATGGCGGGTTGTCCAGCGGTTTGACCAATGTCTTGGGAATGCCGATCCCTCCCAGTGCGCCGCCCTTCGTCGTAATGATCTGTGCGGAGACGGCAGACAGAACAGAGAGCATGGCAACTGTCGTAACAAAAGCCGGAATGTGAAAGGCGGAAGCAAGGATCGAGCTGAAGAGTGAGCAGGCAACTGCCGTGCCAAAGATCGCCAGAATCATCAGAGGGAAATTCTCTGTTGCGTTATATGTCAGCACTCCGACAGTCGCGGCAAACAGAGTCGCAGCCCCGAGACTGATGTCAAAAGATCCCAGAGTATAGATAAAGATCGCTCCGGTTGCAACAACTGCCAGCACCACGCCCTGGTTGAAGATCGTCTTCAGATAGATATCCAGTCTGTATCCTTTTGCCTTAACAAAAGTGCAGAACAGAATAAACAGTACAGCCAGAGCCAGGACCGGAAGAAGCGTGATCAACAGCTGTTTTGTTTTTTCAGAACCTGCTTCCATTGTGTTTCTCCTGTCATATCCTCTATTATCAGATAACGCTGATTCATTCCGTTTTTCATTCATACGCGTCTTTTTCAGGGACAAATTCAGATCATGTACCGGATCATGACCGCGTCTGTGAGTTCAGTGCTTCTCTCCAGCTCTTTCGTGACTTTTCCGTCCTTCATAACCATGATCCGGTCACTCATTCCGATCAGTTCAGACATCTCTTCGCTGATCAGCAGAATGGATTTACCCTCTTTTTTCAATCCGATCATCAGCTGATACATCGCCTGCTTAACACCTATGTCCACACCCCGGGTCGGACAGTCCAGAAGAAGGATCTCACTGCCGCAGCCGATCCATTTGCCGAAGACTACCTTCTGCTTATTTCCGCCTGAAAGCTGCGATGTAAGCTGCTGAGCAGAAGCACATTTGATCGACAGTTCTTTCACCTGTCTGTTCACATATTTCTTTTCCTGCCCGGATGTAATAAGGAAACCACCCAACGCATATTTATCCATGCCTGCGATTGCGATATTGTCACGTATGCTGGCAGAAAGACACAGAGATTCGATGTCCCGGTCTTTTGAAACATATCCGATTCCCTCCGCAATAGCTGTCTCTTCGTTTCTGATCTCCCTTCCGTCGGGTGTATGAACGCTTCCCGTTTCCGGTCTTACAGCTCCAAACAGAACTTTTCCGAGTGTGTGCATTCCGCAGGAGGAAAGTCCGCCAACACCGACAATCTCACCTTTGTGCAGTGTAATGCTGACATCCTTCAGTTCTTCACCCAGACACAGATGCTCACCGATCAGTGCTTCCTCTTCCTGGCGGGACGCGCAGGTGTCGCTCCTGTAGTAATCTCCCTGCAGTTCCCTGCCTATCATGCTTGTACGAATTTCATCCTCATCAAATTCTTCTTTGCTGAAAGTCCTGATCAGAATGCCGTCTCTCAGAACGGTCAGCGTATCGCACACTTCCATGATCTCGTCCAGATCATGTGAGATAAAAATGACCGCATGCCCCTCTTCTGCATATTTCCTCATCAGGTCATACATGATCTCACGCCCGTCGTGAGACAGCGCAGTACTGGTCTCATCAATCACCAGAATATCCGGATGCTTCATGTTGACCTTGGCGATCTCCACAAGTTTTCTGGTCTGAAAGTCAAGGGATGCAAGAGGCATAGCCCCTTTAACATGACTTACACCGATCGCCTGCATGGCACGATCTGCCTGACGGTTCATCTCCCCCCGGTTGATGATCCCGGCCTTCCCCCTGAAAGCATCCAGTTCTCCGAGAAAGATGTTCTCCGCTACACTGATCCCGGCGATCGTTCCGCTCTCCTGTACGATCATCCCGACACCGTGATCAAGTGCGTCGATCATGCTGACCGGCTTCCAGGGCTGGCCCTTAAAATTCATTTCTCCACTGTTTGCTTTCTGCATTCCGGCTGCGATCGATGATATGGTGGATTTCCCTGATCCGTTTTCACCAATCAGTCCCCTGATCTCTCCCGGATACACATCCATAGATACGTCCTGCAGAGCAATCACCGATCCAAACTGCTTACATATGTGTTTCAACTGTAATATCGGTTCTTTCATCCGTCTTACCTCACTGACTTCACTGACATCATTCTAGCGATATCCCTGTTTTCAACCCATTTGATTCCCTGTCTGATTTCCGTGATTATTTATGATTTCCGTTGCTCTTTCACCTGATCTGTAAGGTCTGAGCTATGTTTCCAGCAGATTCAGATTAAAAATCTAATGTTTTTTTGCAATAGTCATAAAATATATATTTTTGCTTTATTGATTATTCACATACGTCTGCCCGGGTGATAAACTGATACTGAAACCGTTCATAAGCCAGCTGCCGGACATTATGTCGTTTGCTGAAAGATAATAGAGGGAGTGTTTCCATGAAGCAGAACTATGAGATCGCTGATTTTGATTCCCATACTCCGTTTCGGTGTGTTGTTCACCATATCGGACATGTCAAGCCCCATATGCATGAATACTTTGAGATTCTGTTTGTATTGAGCGGCTCCTGCTCTGTTACTGTCGAAGAGCAGCTGTTTTCTCTGCATGACGGGGATCTCCTGGTTGTCGAGAGCCATATATCCCATGAACTTCGTGCGTCTGACTGTGTATACGCATCTGTACAGCTGGATCAGGCTTCTCTGGAAAACAATTTTCCGGTTCCCATACACCCTAAGTTCGCCTGCAATTCAACACTGCCCGGAAATGAAGATGCCTGCGATCAGCTGAGGTACCTGATCGCCCGTCTGATCCTTAACAACGCAGATGAGGGGAGCGGCTATGAGCTGCGCAACTGGATCCTGATCTACCAGCTCATGGATGTTCTCTACACATATTTCCGTGTAGAACGCTCCGAAGCCGTAGACAGAAGGAATCATCGCTATGCGCAGCGCATAGCCGAGCTTTCCAATATCATCAATCACCATTTCAGAGAAGATCTGCCGCTTTCCAGGGTGGCTGATATGGTGCACCTGTCTGTCCCGTATCTTTCCAAGTTCTTTCAGGAACAGTTTGGTCTTCACTATCTGACATATCTGACGCAGCTTCGTGTCAATCATGCTGTCCATGAACTGGTCAATACAGAAAAAAACATGGAAGAAATCGCTGCAGACAGCGGTTTCCCCAACAGTCATGCCTTTACAAAGGCTTTCAAGAGCGAATACGGCATGATGCCCAGCGTTTACCGGAGGAGACAGCGCGCACAAAAAAAAGAGGATCCGTCTCTTGGTATAGAGCACAGTGATTATCTGACGAATCTGAGATTATACCTGGATCTTGATCATGAGACGGGAAGACAGCTGCAGCGCAATGATCCAAAAACACTGCCTCCGGTCATACAGGATATCTCCCTCACCATGCCCAAAACCGTAAAGAAACTGAAGCACACCTGGCGGAACATGATCGCGGTCGGTAAAGCTTCCGACATACTGATCGCAGATATCCAGCGGGTCCTGCGCCGGATCAGATCTGAAATCGGCTTTCGCTATCTTTTTTTCAACGGAATCTTATCAGACGAGATGCATGTATGCTCTCGCGACAGTTCCAATTCACTGGTCTTCAATTTTGCCTATGTGGATCTTCTTCTGGACTTTCTGATGGAGGTGGATCTGCTGCCGGTCATTTCATTTTCCTATATGCCTGCAGTGCTCTCACGCAACCCGTCACGCAGGCTGTTCTCACACCTGGTGAGCGAACCGGCGGATATCAGGAACTGGGCTGCTCTGATTCATGCTTTCATGCAGCATGTTCTGGAAAGGTATGGAAGTGAGGTCGTGGAAAAATGGTTGTTTACAGTCTGGCATCAGCCAAACACTACGCCCCGTCTGTATGGTTTTGAAAATGATGAGGACTATTATTCTTTCTACAGGGCAACCAGGTCTGAAGTGAAAGCGCTGCTTCCGCAGGCAATGTTCGGTTTCCCGCCGATCTTTCAGAATGCGGATGAAGAAGGAGAACCGTGGTTTCTTGCCTTTCTGTCCTGGTGCCGTGACAGGGAATGCATGCCGGACTTCCTGAATTTCACTTATTATGACACAAAACTTACGCGGGAGAAGCGCACCACCCGCGAGACTTTCGGCTTCGTATTTACCATGGTTCTGAATGACAAACCGGACGGACTGTCCTCGTTTATCTCACGCCTGAAACAGGATCTGCAGGAGCAGCATTTTGACAGTGTGCCCGTCTATCTGTGTGAATGGAACAATACGCCATCCCAGCAAGATCTTCTGAATGATACATGCTATAAATCCTGTTATATTGTCAAAAACATTATAGAGAATTATGACCGCCTCGACAGTTTCTCCTACTGGTCGGTCTCGGATCTCATGTCGGAAGCCCCCCTGCCGGAAAACATGCTTTTCGGAGGACTCGGACTGTTTACAGCAAATGGCCTGCCCAAAGCCTCCTACTATGCGCTTTTCCTTCTCTCCCGGCTTGGCGACGAACTGATCGCAGCCGGTGATGGCTGGATCGCAACCAGGGCAAACCGGGAGATCCGGATCGTCGCGTGCAATTATATTCATCTGACTAAAATGTATGCCTCGGGCGAGCGCTTTATCATGACAGAGAAAGACCGGTACACCATGTTCGGTTCTGCCACATCCAGAATGCTGCAGATCCTTCTGGAAGACGGAAAAGTCTTCGGATCTGATGTCCCTGGGCAGACAGACTCGGTGACCGGATCCTGTATTGTGAAAGAATACCTGGTTGGCCGCGAGGGCGGAAGTCTTTATGATACGCATGCGCAGATGGGTTTTGCCTCTCTCTCCCGGGCGGAAGATCTGCAGCTGATCAGGGCACACAGCATGCCTGTACTTCGCCAGTACACGCTGCAGCCCGACAGTAAGGGTTCCCTGTGTCTGAACATATGTCTGGATCCACTGGATGTCAGGCTGGTGATTGTCAGAATACAGAATCAGGAATGACATGTTTTTTTTACATAGTCCCGGAAGAATGTGTTATCTGCGTTCCAAGTACAGCGTCTCCGAAATAACTGGACTAAAAAACGAAGAATAAGGTTTCAGATGCAAGGAAGAAAATCGACGGCGATGCGGTGGCATCGTCTAGATTTTCTGACGCTGCAGCTGAAAGCTTAGGCGAGTTTTTGGTATAGTTATTTCGAGGACGATGTACTATTGGTTTTGCGCTCCTCCCACGACTAAAGTCACGGGACTGTGCGCGACGAAGTTTTGAAGCCGGAAACCGGCGGAAACAGGAGATGTGATGAACGAAACCCCAATGTTTACCAGGCGGCAGCTTTTCCGCATTTTATGGCCGCTCCTGGCGGAGCAGCTGCTGGCCGTCTTCGTGGGAATGATGGATGTGCTGATGGTATCGACCGTTGGCGAGGCCGCAGTTTCCGGCGTCGCCCTGGTGGATTCCATCAATATTCTGATTATACAGGTCCTCTTCGGGCTCACCTCCGGAGGCACGGTCGTCTGCGCCAGGTATATCGGCAGCCGCGACCGGGAGGGTGCTGCCCGCAGCGGGGCCCAGATGCTCATGGTCACCGCCTGCGCCGCTCTGGCCGTCACCCTCCTCATGCTCGCCGGGGGGCGGTCCCTGCTCCGCGTGATTTTCGGGAAGGTCTCCCCGGATGTGATGGGCAATGCCGTCATCTACCTGCTGCTGACCTCCCTCTCCTTCCCCTTCCTGGCCGTCTACAATTCCGGGGCGGCCGTTTTCCGGGCGGACGGCGTCACGAAGGTATCCCTTCAGGCCTCCCTTCTGATGAACGCGCTGAACATCGGCGGCAACGCCCTGTGCATTTTTGTCCTGAAAATGGGGGTTGCCGGCGTCGCGCTTCCCACCCTGCTCTCCAGAGCCGCGGCCGCCGTCCTCATCCTGGCCCGCCTGCAGGGCAAAAAAAATGACCTCCGGATCCGGTCCGCCGCGGACCTGCGGCCCAAAGCCGCCCTGATCCGCCAGATTTTCGCCATCGGCATTCCCTCCGGCGTGGAGAGCGGCATTTTCCAGTTCGGCAAGCTTGCGCTCCAGTCCCTGGTGTCCACCATGGGGACCACCTCCATCGCGGCATACGCGGTGGCCTCCAATCTGGTCACCTACCTCTACCTGCCCGGCAACGCCCTCGGCGCCGGCATGATGACCATCGTCGGCCAGTGCGACGGCGCCGGCGAAAAAAAACAGGCCAGGCGCTATGCCTGGCGCCTGGTCCTGTATAATTATTTGATGCTGGCCGTGATCTGCACCGTGGCCATCGCTTTCCGCCGGCCCATCACCGGCTGGTACCATCTCTCTGAGGAGGCCGCCGGCCTGGCCCAGGGGCTGCTGTTCATCCACTCCGTCGCCATGGTCATCTGGCCGCTGGCCTTTCTGTTTCCCTATTATTTCCGCGCCACCGGAAAAGCAGCTTTCATCATGGGGATTTCCATCTTTTCCATATGGCTTTTCCGCGTGGGCCTGGCCCATGTCTACATCCGGGTACTCCACATGAATGTGCTGGGCTGCTGGTACGCCATGTTCGTGGACTGGATCTTCCGCACCGCCGTCTTTATGGCAATGTACCGCCGGGAATTAAGGTAAGCCGGGTAAGACAAAGGGGACAATGGATGTGGGACTATTTCGCTTTCTCTGGGTTTGGCCTTCCCCATCCGCCCGGAACTGCGCCGTCACTGATCCCGCTCTCCGGCATGCCCGGAAGCGTCAGGCCGCCGTCAACGCGGATCGTTTCTCCTGTGATGTAGGAAGCTTTCTCCGAAGCAAGAAATACTACTGCGTTCGCAATATCTTCCGGCGTTGCCGACCTGCCCAGCGGGATTACCGCGCCAAGTTCATCCCAGAAGTCGTTCTCAATCCTGACTCCAGCCTGTCCATATTCTTCTTTCCAGAAGAAGATATTGCCTTCCTTTGAATCGGTTTTCAGGATTTCCTCTTTGGAGCGGATTCTGGTGGCACCGGGTGCCACGTTATTGATCCGGATCCCATATCCGGCCACATCCAGCGCAAACGCCTGAACCGCCATAATCAATCCTGCCTTCAAGCCGCAGTATACACCGCTCTCCGGGAATGCCCTCTGCCCTCTGGCGGAGGTGATATTGACAATGTTGCCGCGGATGCCATGATCAATCATATAGCGCGATGCATCCCGCATCAGAAGTACAAACGTCCGAAAATCCAGGCTCAGCAGCTGATCCAGTTTTTCTTCCGTAATGTTCTGAATACATTCACAAATGGTCAATCCAGCATTATTTACCAGCAGATCGAGTCCGCCCAGATCGGCTACTGCCTTTTCAAACATCTCGTGGGCAACCCCGGGCACCTCCAGGGACGCTTGATAGATAAAGCATTTCTGCCCCAGCTGCTTTACCTGCTCTGCCACTTCCAACGCTGCTGCCTTCTTTGAAGCATATGTAAATGCCACATCATATCCTTCTGCTGCAAGCGCAAGGACGATCCCTTTTCCTATTCCTCTGCTGCCGCCTGTCACAATTGCTTTCCGGCTCATATTCCCTCTCCTCTAATTCATCATTCCGCTGTTTCATCATTGTCCTTTGCTTCTTACGTCAAATGCAACAGCCGCGATGAAAATCAATCCTTTCACAATATATTGATACGAAATATCCACTCGCAGCAGGTTCATGCCATTGGTCAGTGCCATAATGATGAAGGTACCTACAATCGCATTCGTCACCTTTCCGCTTCCGCCAGCCACTGCCACGCCGCCAATATAAGCGGAGGCAATCGCATCCATCTCAAACGCAACGCCGGCTGCCGGCGAAGCGGATTTCAGGCGGGAGGAATACATGATCCCGGAAAGCGCAGCAGCCTGCTCGTTTCCGCCAATTCCGTACACCGCACGGCCCAGCTTGGTATTGTTGAGCACATAGTTGTAAACCAGGAGGATCACTCCCACAATCACGATGCTCCACGGAAGGCCCTTATAGCTTGCCAGCATATGGCATGCGCCCAGGAGCACTGCCGAAAACAGGATTTGCTGTGCGGTAAAAACCGGCATGCTCGATACCTTCAGGTTGTATTTGATCTTGTTTCTGCGGGATTTCAAACTATTCCAGACAATCAGCAGAACCGCAATCACTGCAATCACCATTGTCACCACATGGTAGTGTGACTCACTCATAAAATCCGGAATGAAGGAATTGCACAGTGCATTAAAGGTTTCATTGGAAATGTTAATGGTTCCGTTCTTGCTCAGCGCCACAGACAAGATCCCTCGGAAAATAAACATCCCGGCCAAGGTCGTTACGAATGCGGGGACTCCAACATAGGTAACCAATGTTCCCTGATAGACGCCGATGGCTGCCCCGATCAGCAGCACAATCAGCAGCACCAGCCCCACCGGAATGGAAGTGTTGCGCAGCAGGAGCGCTGCAACAGCGCCGCAGAAGCCTGCAACATATCCAACAGAAAGATCGATCTGCCTCAGGATCAGGACCACCGTCATTCCAATTGCCAGTACCGCAACATACGCCACCTGGTTGAACAGGTTGGAGATATTCGCAGGCTTAAAAAACAAGCCGCCCGTCCGAACCTGGAAGAAAACCATAATGACCACCAGAACGATGTACATCATGTACGATTTTACATTTTTTCGAAGCAGTTCCCTGAGCTCGCCGCCAATGCCGCCGGCATTATTTCTGGTATTCACGAATGTTCCTCCTTACTGCGCATCTGCATGAATGGCAAGCGCCATCACTTTCTCTTCGGTTGCTTCCTCCACAGAGAGCTCGCCGGTAATTTTTCCTTCGCTCATCACGTACAGCCGGTCTGCCATCCCCAGGACCTCCGGCAGTTCCGAAGAAATCATCAGAATGGCCATCCCCTGCTCCACCATCTGGTTCATCAGGCAGTAAATCTCATACTTCGCGCCTACATCGATTCCCCTGGTCGGCTCATCCAGGATCAGCTCCTTCGGGGAGGTAAAGAGCCATTTTGCAATCTGTACCTTCTGCTGGTTGCCGCCGGAAAGATTCTGAACCTTCTGTTCGATCGACGGCGTCTTAATGCCGAACTTCTCCTTATAATCATTGGCAATCACAATCTCTTTCTCCTTATCGATTGCAATGCCTCTGGTCAATTTCGATAGATTCGCAAATGTGGTATTGTACTTCACATCCTGGATCAGGATCAGGCCGTTTCCCTTGCGGTCCTCGCTGACATAGGCCAGGCCCGCGTCAATCGCTTCCCGCGGTGATTTAAACCATCCGCTTTTCCCGTCCATCACCACTTCCCCGCTTTTGATGCGGTATCCGGTGGGATTTCCGAACACAGAAAGGGCGCACTCGGTCCTGCCCGCCCCCATCAGACCCTGCAGCCCCACAATTTCTCCTGCATGAATCTTCAGGTTAATATTGTGCAGCCGCTCCTTCCCCGTCTGCGGATCCTCCACGGTCAGATTGCGGATTTCGAATGCCACCTTGCCGGAATGATGCCCTGCCCGCTTCGGATAAATGTTTTCAATGTTTCTTCCGACCATATTCCGGATGATGTTCTGTTCTGAAATATCATCCTTTCCGGCATCCAGCGAGCAGATGGTCTGCCCGTCGCGCAAAACAGTGATTGTATCCGCAATGGCAGTCACTTCCCGCAGTTTATGGGAAATCATAATGCTAGTGATCCCGGATTCCTTCAATTCCCGGATCAGATCCAGAAGATTTTTGCTGTCATCCTCATTCAGAGATGAAGTCGGTTCATCCAGTACCAGAAGCCTGCAGTTTTTGGAAAGCGCCTTGGCGATCTCCACAAGCTGCTGATTCCCCACATTCAGCTGACCTGCCGGAATCGACGGATCCACATCCAGCCGTACTTTTTCCAGGAAATGGCTTGCCTGACGGATGGTTTCCTCCCAGTCAATCCGTTTCCCTTTCCGGAGCTCATGGCCAAAGAAAATGTTCTCATAAACGGAAAGCTTTGGGAAAAGCGCAAGCTCCTGATTGATGATGGCAATCCCGCTCGCTTCGCTGTCCGCAATATTGCTGAATTTCATCACCTCGCCATCCAGGATAATATTTCCCTCATAGGTTCCATGGCCGTAAATGCCCGAGAGAACTTTCATCAGAGTAGATTTCCCGGCCCCGTTCTCACCGACAAGACAGTGAATCTCACCGCGCTTCACTTTGAAATTTACATGATCCAGTGCTTTTACGCCCGGAAATTCCTTCGTGATGTCCTGCATCTCGAGGATGTAGTCTTCCTGCATTCCCTTACCTCCCATTGTGAACCGGATATACCTATACGCTTATTATGAAACTGCCCTACAGGCAGAACCCCAGGGCAGTTTCCGAGCTATAACAAATAACAAGTCAAGACTCGCTCCATTTGCTATAACCGCTCCGCGAGGATCCGCACGGATTTGCAAGAGTCCTGTTACTCTTTGTATCCGTCCACTTCAGACGCATCAATAAAGCCTGCCTCAACGGGCTCCTTGTAGTTGTTGATGTCAATCACCTGGGTTTCGCACTCATATGTGGGAACTTCGATCACGCCAGTATTGTAGGTCGCATTCTGCTCAGGTTCTCTTCCAGCCAGAATATCGCCAACCATTACTGCAGCCTGCTCGCCCAGCTTTGTAGTGTCTTTCCAAACCGTCATGGACTGTTTGCCCTGAATAATATAGCTCAGTGAAGCCGCCTCGCAGTCCTGGCCGGAAATCACATAGCTGTTAATATCTGCGTCATCCAGGAATGCATCCGCAATTGCACGAGAGGTGAAATCGTTGGGTGCAAGGATTGCCACATCTCCCTTCATGTCTGCATCTGCTGCAATCAGGTTTGCTTCCGCAAGGGATTTTGCAAAGTTCACATCCCAGTTGGTTGTGCAGGTAGCCATGATCTTATTGAGATCTTCATGATTTTCATTCACATCCAGAATCTGGCCTACATATTCTTCGGCCTCTTCGCAGTTTGCGAGCTTGAACTGGCCGTTTGCAATTGCCTCGGAAAGGACACTCCAGCCGCCTGCAAAGAATACGAAAGAGTTGTTGTCACGCACATCGCCGGAATAGATATAAAGAGGAATATCCTTCTGGCCTTCATACGCATCAATCAGATACTGGCCCTGCTTCTGGCCAACCTTGAGCATCTCAAACGTAACATAATAGTCAACCGCATCCGTTCCGGTGATCAAACGGTCATAGCAGATCACCTTCACGCCATTGTCATGGGCATACTCAGCTGCCGCTGCCGCTGCAGTAGCATCCTGCGCACAGATCAGGATCGCTTTTACGCCCTGTTCCACCAGCGCCTGAACATTTGTCAGCTCCACACTGGAAGAGCCCTGACTGTAAAGCGTGGTCGCCGAGATGCCGGCTTCCTTCAGAGATTCTTCCAGGAACTGCTGATCCTTGGGCCAGCGAGGTTCATCTTTGGTAGGAAATACAATTCCTACATCAAATGCCTCATCCGCAAATGCCAGTGCGTTCATCATCATAACCGCCATGATCATAGCAATTATACAAGCAAACAGTTTTTTCATAAGTTCCTCCTTTTTTAAATTGATTTATTTGACCTGCCTTCTGCGGCAGGAAGGTTCCCCGTTCGATGCAATTTATGGATGGATCACAGCCTTTACCGCAATTTTCCGATCCACGGTTTCAAATGCTTCCAGCCAGTCGTCTAGGTCAAAGCTGTGGGAAATCATCGGTTCCATCCGGAGAGTTCCGGCGGAAATCAGCTGAAGCACTGCCTCCCAGGTAGACCATGTATGGCTGAAACTTCCCTGCAGCGTAACCGCTTTCTGAATGATCGGATCAAGTGAAATCCCCAACGGCTTTGCGCCCCAGGCAATCTTTGTAATCTGCCCGCCCGGCTTCACAATTTCCATAGCGGTCTTCACTGCCGGCGTATTGCCTGCGGCATCGATTACAAGCGCCGCTCCGTTTCCATTTGTATACTTTTTGATAATGGCGTTGTAATCTTCTTTCATGACATTAATCGTAATGTTTGCGCCAACCTCTTTTGCGGTCTCCATCCTGGCTTCATCCACATCGGTGCCAAGTGCAAAAATCGGATAAGCGCCGGCAATACGCGCCATCTGGATCGCGAAAAGCCCAATTGGGCCAGGGCCAATCACCGCAACGGCTTCCCCTGCCATGGGATGGCTTTTTACCAGCACTGCATTGTAGGCAACGCAGGCAGGCTCTGTCATGGATGCCTGGTCAAAGCTCACGTTTTCAGGAAGCCTGTGCAGAACACGGGTCGGGCATTTGCAGTATTTCGCAAAAGCCCCGTTTGTCCCATTTCCATAGCCCAGTCGCTTTGCACACAGGTTGTACATCCCTTTTCTGCACATCTCACAGGTTCCGCAGATATAGGCAGCGGTCTCGCTGACCACCCGGTCGCCCACCTGATATTCGGTTACATTCTATCCCACTTCTTCCACAATGCCCGCAAATTCATGCCCGAGCGTAACCGGGATGTTTACCGGAAAGGTGATGCGGTTCTGCCAGAATTCAATATCGCTTCCGCACACACCCACGCTCTTCACCCGCATAATCACATCATCCGGGCCGGCAGCCGGCTTCTCTACCTCCCGAAGCTCTACCTCTCCGGGCTTCATACCATACTTGACTAAGGCCTTCATGCGTTTCTGACCTCCTTTAAAACCTTCTGGATCAGCTTCTTCAATTCTTCATTGCTGTCTGCATTTCCGGTCAGATTGTTTTCGTTAATCACGAGCGGAGCCCCGATTACAATCAATGGCGCAAGGCCGCTGGCTTTAACCGCCTGTTCAATGGACATGCCGCCCACCGCCTGTACCGGGATGTTCACCGCATTGACTACTGCCTTAAGATCGATCAGCGGATTTTTCTCCGGCTGCGCATGGCGTTCATCAAAGCCGGTATGCAGACAGATATAATCCGCGCCAAGTGCTTCCATTTCTTTTGCCGCAGCCACCTTATCCTCCATCAGCATGATGTCTACCATCACCTGAATACCCGTTTCCTTGCCGGCCTGCACGCATCCGGCCACCGTTGCGCTGTGTGCCACACCCATCACACACACATAGTCCGCTCCTGCTTCGGCACACATTTTTGCTTCAGCGTAACCGGCATCCATAATCTTGACATCCGCCACGATCGGCTTGTCCGGATACTTCTTCCGGATCGCCCGGATTGCATGAACACCTTCCCCCAGCAGCAGCGGCGTTCCCACCTCAAGAATATCCGCCCCTGCTTCTACTGAGGCATCCGCAATCTTCATCGCTTCTTCCAGAGTTTCACAGTCAATGGAAATCTGAACTTTTGCCTGGCTCATATGCAGTTCCTCCTATGATCGTTCTACTTTTTCCAAATTCTCGATTGATATATTTATTATCTATAGATATATCAATTATCATTAATATATTTATTCCCCGATCCACTGTCAACTCCCATTTTCCATCTTTCGTGTTTTTTGTCACACTGCAAAAAAACGTCTCTGCTTTTTTGGATAAAATGCATAAATTCAGGCTTGCATGATCCGGTAGAACCATGTTATCTTAATATTAATATATTAGATTTTAATTGAGAGGTTTAAGACATGAGTGAACAGACCAGCTATTCCATTTCCTTTCCGGAACGAAGCAAAAACGAGAAGTGGAACGATTATGTATACCGGACTCTCTATGCCAACATCATGGATCTGAGCCTTGCCCCGGGTTCCCTGATCAATGAGAAAATACTGGTACAGCAGTTTGAGTGCAGCCGCACGCCCATCCGGGAAGCGCTGCTTCGTCTTCAGAGCGACTTTCTGATTGAAATTCATCCGCAATCCAAGATACAGGTTACGCCGATCGACTACCAGATCATCCGGGAAATGCAGTTTATGCGGGCCGCACTGGAGGAGAAAATCATCATCCGCCTCTGCCGGGAAATCTCCTCCCAACATCTTTTGCAGCTTCACATGAACCTTATCATGCAGGAGCATCTTTATAGCGAAACAGATCCTTCGCCGTTCTGTCGCCTGGATATGGAATTTCACAACCTTCTGTATGAATTTGGCGGGTACCCGATGATCCGCAGCGTGATCTCACGGAGTTTTACACATATTGAACGTCTGAATTACTTTCTCGCCACGCACAAAATGCCCTATGCTTACCGATCCTATCAGGAGCATAAGGCAATTTATGAGGCAATTGCTTCGCACAATGAAGAAGTAATCCCTGAACTATTGGAACATCATATGATGGAATTTCGGACGATAACCCCTCCGGAAGGTTATGAGAGTTATTTCCGGAACGTGGAATGAAATACCCCGAAGCAGAGCAGGCTCTGTCAAAAGAGCTGGTTAAAAATAGCATCGCTGCCGAAAACCCCCTTGACACGCCATATCAGAGTGTTATTCTTTTAACAAACATAGTGTCTCATAACACTCCACAAGATCGGGTGTTATCTGTTTCTTTAATGAAATAGGAGGTTTTACCATGCAACGTTTTACAAACCCGAGAGATCTGTATCATGGCAAAGGCGCTCTGGAAGCTCTGAAGACTCTGGAAGGCAAAAAGGCAGTAATCTGCGTAGGCGGCGGTTCCATGAAGCGCTTCGGTTTTCTTGACCGCGCAAAGGGTTACCTGGAAGAAGCCGGTATGGAAGTAAAGGTGTTCGAAGGCATCGAATCCGATCCTTCCGTGGAAACGGTAAAGAAGGGCGCTGCGTTCATGCAGGAATTTGAGCCGGACTGGATCGTGGCCATCGGCGGAGGTTCCCCGATTGACGCGGCAAAAGCCATGTGGATCAAATATGAATATCCGGAGACCACCTTCGAGGATATGTGCAAGGTATTCGGCCTGCCGAAGCTGCGCACTAAAGCGCATTTCTGCGCAGTTTCCTCCACTTCCGGCACCGCTACCGAAGTGACGGCCTTCTCCATCATCACGGACTACACAAAGGGCATCAAATATCCGATCGCTGACTTTGAAATCACCCCGGACGTTGCAATCGTAGACCCGGAGTTTGCCGAGACCATGCCCAAGAAGCTGGTTGCCCACACCGGTATGGACGCCCTTACTCATGCCATCGAAGCCTATGTCTCCACCGTGCACAGCGATTTCACCGATGCGCCGGCAATCCGCGCCATCGAGATGATCCAGCGCGACCTGGTTGCCTCCTACAATGAGGACATGACCGCCCGCGACAATATGCACACCGCTCAGTGTCTGGCAGGCATTGCCTTCTCCTCCGGCCTTCTGGGAATCGTCCACTCGATGGCCCACAAGACCGGCGCCGTGTTTGCCGATTACGGTGCGCACATCATCCACGGGGCAGCCAACGCCATGTACCTGCCCAAGGTCATCGCCTTCAATGCCGGCAATGCCGAAGCGAAAAAGCGCTACGCCGTCATCGCCGACTACATGCATCTGGAAGGAAACACCGAGGATGAGAAGGTTGCCGCACTCATCGCCTTCGTGCGCGGCATGAACGACAAGCTCAACATCCCGCACTGCATCAAAAACTACGGCGCCGACAGCTATCCCACCGAGCAGGGCTTCGTGCCGGAGGAAGTATTCCTCGAGAGACTGCACGACATCGCAGCCAACGCCATCCTCGACGCCTGCACCGGTTCCAATCCGCGTCAGCCCAGCCAGGAGGAAATGGAAAAACTGCTCAAGTGCTGCTACTATGACACCGAAGTAGATTTCTGATCCGCAAAAACGCAACAAAGGGGGCTGTGAAAAAAGTCCCATGAAAAAAGAACGCTTTCAGTCCAAAAAACCTGGAGGCGCTCTTTTTTGTCCGTTCCGGCTGCAAAACGCAAATAAGCCGGAGGGCCGGTTTCCTGTAGCAGCTTCTTATCCGATATGCATATGAAACTAGTATTGCAATCGGATATGGAATTTATATGATTGGAGAAATGATTATTATGCCGAAAAGCAGGATCACAGAAAAGGAAAAAAAAGAGAGCCAGCAGCGTGCAGCTAAAGTCAAACAGCTTCGCATAGATAACAAGCTTACGCAGGCAGATGTGGCAAAGGAATTGAACGTTACGCCTGGCTTCATCAGTAACGTAGAAAAGGGACGGACTGCAATGTCGCTGCGGCTGCTGGTCTATTATGCCAGACTGACTGGAACGACACTGGATATGCTCGTAGGGGATATGATTCCCGAGTATCAGAAAGATGCATTGGATCATGAATTACATGCAGCTGTCTCTCGCTTAAATGAAAATGAGAAGCGAAAACTCATCAGAATACTGGATATTCTTCTTGAAGGGAAACAAGAATAAGCTGCCTGATCAGCTATGGTGGATAGAAAATGTGCACATGAGAAAAGGCTCCCCACCATACGATGAAGAGCCTTTGGAAGTATCAGTTGTTTTCATCCAGTTAATAGTTTAAGAAGAAAGCAAACTTTAATGTCGTTTTGGGACGCTTGACCGTTTCCCAAAACCTTCCCAACTTGTCCCAAATTCCGTTGAAAAGCTAGATACCCTGCGGAATATTGCTAATTAGTCTTATGGCGGGGAAACATGCGTAACTACGCTGTTTTTCCCGTATTTCCAAGCTTCCAACCACCAACCGTTTTGTAATGAAGAATTCGCCTTACATTCCCATCTGCTTTGCAACTTCTTCTGCAAAGTCTTCCTGCTTCTTCTCGATGCCTTC
>CACZZH010000021.1:1070-44750 GCA_902785635.1 uncultured Lachnospiraceae bacterium | reverse complement strand
CGTAAGAGCGTTTCGTCTATGCGCGAATGCGTCGGAGCCTTAGACGAAGTTGGGTGAGAGCTCGGCGGAGTGGGTCCGGGTTTCGCGGTAATGATCCCTACCCCCGATGGCGCGCATGCTGTCCGTATGTGTGAATTTCCGAATGCGGAAAAATCCATGATGTGGTCTGCATTTTTCTTGAACAGCTGCATCCCAGCGATTACAATACCATTGAGACTGCTCTTTTTATCATGCAGCTTTTTCTCTGACGGTGTACCGTCTCGTGCAGGAAGAAAGGATTTTATTATGAACAGACCTGTTATCGCCATTTCAATGGGTGATCCGTTCGGGAACGGACCGGAGATCACTGTTAAAGCACTGAGCCGGAAAGAGATCTATGAGCGCTGCCGTCCCTTTGTTGTGGGAGACCGCTCTTCCATGGAATACGCCTGTAAGGTGGTGGAGGCAGTGTGCCAGATCCGCGCGAAGATCCATGTGATCCGCGATATCAGCGAAGCTCTTTTTACCTGCGGCACCATTGACCTTCTGGACCTTGGCCTGGTACCGGAAGATCAGTATCCGGTCCTTGCCGTTCCTGAAGCTGACGGAGATTCATCTTCCCCCGATATGAAATCTCCCGAAAAAAAACCTGTTCCCGCCCCCCTGGGCATCGGCTCGACTCCCCTGGGCGGCGAAGCTGCCTTCTCCTATGTGGTCAAAGTGATCGAGCTGGCCATGTCCGGCAAAGCGGATGCCACCGTTACCAACGCGATCAGCAAGGAAGCCATCCATATGGCCGGCCATGATTTTTCCGGCCATACAGAGATCTACGCTCATTACACGAATACCCGGAAGTACGCTATGATGCTGGCCCATGACGATCTGCGGGTGATCCATGTGTCCACTCACGTGTCATTACGTGAAGCCTGCGACCGGGTCAGAAAGGACCGGGTGCTCGAGTGCATCCGCCTGGCAGATCAGGCATGCCGTGCCATGGGGATCGTCCGCCCGAAGATCGGCGTTGCCGGCCTAAATCCCCACTGCGGAGAAGGCGGTCTGTTCGGCCGGGAAGAGATCGAAGAGATCCAGCCCGCCATCGATGCTGCCGCGGCGGAGGGAATCTGCATTCCGGACGGAAAACCCGCTCCTCCCGACACCATATTTTCCAAAGCACTGGGCGGATGGTACGATGTGGTCGTGGCCATGTATCACGATCAGGGGCACATTCCGCTGAAGGTCAAAGGCTTCGTCTATGACCGTGAAAAGAAACGCTGGGATGCGGTATCCGGCATCAATATCACCCTCGGGCTGCCCATCATCCGGGTAAGCGTGGATCATGGGACCGGCTTCGATCAGGCCGGCAACGGTCAGTGCAGTGACCTGAGTCTGGTCTCTTCCATCGATTATGCAATTCGATTCGCACGTGGGACGGTTCTCTGTCCCGACCAGCCCTGACCCACCCAGGACCACTAATGAAGAGAGGTATTTTATGCAGCAGATCTGTTTTCCCGAGATCCGTATCCCCATCCAGGGACTGGAGCAGGTACATATTCCGAAAATGATCCGGATACGTGAAAAATATGAGGATGATTTCATAGCGGATCCGGCTGCCTGTCTGAAGGAGCGGATGCGCGCTGCGATGCCGGATCCGGCAGTTCTGGCCGGAAAGTCCATTGCGGTTACCGTGGGAAGCCGTGGAATACCGGATCTTCCCATACTGGTGCGCACGATCTGTGATACCCTGAAGGAATGGGGCGCATCTCCATTTATTATTCCTGCCATGGGCAGTCATGGCGGCGGCAGTGTGGAAGGAAACCTGGAAGTCATCGGAGGTTATGGCATTACCGGGGAGGCCATGGGTGTTCCGATCCGTGCAACAATGGATGTGGTTCAGATCGGCACTCTTCCTGATGCTGCGCACACCCCGGTCTACTGCGACCGCTATGCGGCAGAAGCGGACGGTATCGTTCTCTTCAACAAGGTAAAGCCTCATACGGATTTCAAAGGATACCATGAAAGCGGCATCTGCAAGATGATCGCCATCGGCATTGCCAAGCATAAAGGCTGTTCTCATTTCCATCTGCAAGGCTTTGACACCTTCGCAGAGCGCATACCGCTTGCTGCAGAGGAATTCCTCTCAAAGATGCCCGTCGTTATGGGCATCGGCGTGGTGCAGAACGCCTACGACCGGATCTCGGAGATCGAGGCATTCCCGCCGGAAAAGATCCGGAAGGGCGACCATGCTTTGCTGGAGATCGCAAAGCGCCGTCTGCCCCGCATGAAATTCGATCATATCGATGTTCTGGTGATCGACCGGATCGGAAAGAACATCAGCGGCGAAGGGGCTGATCCGAACGTGACCGGTCGCGGATTCATGCCCTACTTCGAAGACGATTTCCACTGTAAGAAGCTGTTCATCCGCGGACTGAGCGAGGAGACTCACCATAACGCCTGCGGACTGGGACTGGCAGACATCACCACCAGACGCTGTCTGAACAACGTCGACTGGGAGGGCACCTGGATCAACCTCACCACAAACATGATGCTGAACGGCGCCAAGATCCCGCTCTACCAGAATAATGATTTTGATGCACTGCGTACCGCGATCCGTACCTGTCCCCGGGCGGATCTTTCCGATCCGCGCGTCGCACGTATCCGTGATACATTGTCCCTTTCAGAAATCGAGATCTCTCCCGCTCTGCTTCCGGATGTGGCCGGCCGCAGTGATGTGGAGATCCTCTCCGACCCTTATGAACTGCAGTTTGATCAGGACGGATTTCTGGAGGACCTGAACTTTTATGAAAACCATCATTATCGCGGATGATCTCACAGGCGCACTGGACACAGGCGTACAGTTTGCCGCCGCTTCCCTGCGCACACAGGTATGTGTAGATGCGGTCATTCCTGCGCAGGAGTGGGAGCGGGCTGACACACAGGTCCTCTGTATAAACGCCGGGAGCCGGCATCTTCCTCCGGAGGAGGCATACTGCATTGTATATGACCTGTGCGTTCAGGCAAAAGAACATGGTGCATCCTGCGTTTACAAGAAGACCGATTCTGCTCTGCGCGGAAATGTCGGGGCTGAGCTTTCCGCCATGCGCGCCGCGCTCTCACTGGATTCAGTCCCATTTGTTCCCTCCTACCCCGCTCTTGGCCGGGTCGTTTCGAAGGGAATCCTGTATATCGACGGGATCCCGGCCGCTCAGACCGCATTGGGACACGATCCCTTTGATCCACTGACCAGCTCCTGTGTACACGATCTGCTGCAAAAAACCGCTTCCCGTGATGAAGCGTCAAATATTGATGTATATGATGCGAAGAGCGATGCGGATATGAAACGGATCGGAGACGCATTGGGCAGGCGGATCTTCTTCAGCGCAGGCTGCGGCGGGTTCGCGCAGATCCTCGCCGGGAAGCTGTCGGATCATTCTGATTCCTGTACCGGGCAAACGGAGCCCTATGAAGAGGATTCACCCGTTTCTTATAAAAACAGCCCCGCGGATCCTGCCGGGAACAGCCCCGCGGATCCTGCCGGGAACAGCCCTGCGGGTCCAGCCGGGAACAGCCCCGCCTTCCCCACCCGGGGTGTGCTGGTGATCTGCGGCAGTCTGCATGAGAATTCGCTGGCACAGGTTCAGATGGCGGCCTCCCGCGGATATCCGGTCCATTCTCTTTCCGTAGATCGTGCCCGGAACGCTTCCGGAGATGTTTTCCGGAATGTTTCCAGGGATGTTTTCCGGGATGTTTTCCGGGATGTTTCCGGGGATGTTTTCCGGGATGTTTCCGGGGATGTTCCCGGAAACGGCTCTTTTGAAACATTCTCCGTCACAAGACAGATCTGCGATGAATTATGCACTGCCGGAATCAGCATCCTGGCAACTTCTGATCCTGAAGAAGGTCCTTCACATATTCATACGGTTTCTGCAGACTTAAAAACGACAGTGGAAAGATCCGTTGCGTCGATCGCGCACAGTCTGTGCAGCAGCGGAAAAGTGAATACACTTTGTGTGTTCGGAGGAGATACCCTCTCCTGCGTCATGCATGCACTGGATATCGCATCCATCCAGGTTCAGAGGGAGCTTCTTCCCGGCATCGTGCTCGGAAAAGCCCGGGTACAGGGCCGGCAGCTGTCCATCATCTCCAAGGCAGGAAGTTTTGGAAGCCCAGACCTGATCAGCTCCCTCTTTCCACTTTCATCAAAATCATAGTAGGACAGGGGACGGTTCTCTGTCCCACTTTTCAATAATTCATTCAGAGGATAAAATCATGAACAATACGCAGCAACTGAAGGGAAAAACAGCAATCGTCACCGGCGCATCCGGCGGCATCGGCATGGCACTCTGCCGAAAGCTGGCAGGATACGGGATGAACCTGGTACTGGTAGGAAGAAACAGTGAAAAACTGGCGGCTGCCGAAAGGCTGGCCAGGGAAGAAGCCCGCAGTGCCGGATCGATGATCGACTGTCTGATCTGCAGCGGAGATCTTACCGACACCGGTTTTGAAGAGGAACTGATCCGCTCCGGGGCGGAACACTTCGGAGGCATCGATGTGCTGATCAACTGCGCAGGCGTTGCACAGCATGACGCTTTTGAGGATGTGACGCCGGAGCAGTTTGACCGGATCATGGCTTCCAACGTCCGCGCTCCCTATTTTCTGTGCCAGAAAGTGCTGCCCTGGCTGCGCAGGTCCGAAATGGCTACTATCATCAACATCTGCTCCGTGGTCGCACACAAAGGATATCCCCAGCAAAGCGTGTATGCTGCAAGCAAACATGCTCTGCTGGGGCTGTCAAAATCTCTTGCAAATGAGGTATATCAGGAAGATATCCGGGTGCATGTGATCAGTCCGGGAGCCGTATATACGGACATGGTTGCCCTGGCAAGACCGGATCTGTCGCCGGAAGGAATGACGCTTCCGGAAGATATCGCCGACATTGCCGGCTTCTATCTGGAGCATCGCAAAAATGATGCAGTCATCGACGAGATTCAGGTGCACCGCACGGGCAAGGAGCCTTTCGCCTGATACACCCGCTGCGTCATTTGCAGACGACGCTCTTTGTCTTGCTCCATGTGGAATAATAGTAATTATTATTCTTAAAGTAGTAAGACTTCACTCTGGCCTTTACCTTTGTTCCTTTTGGATACGTCACGCGGAATGTATGGCTGGATGACGTATAGCCCCCGATCCTGACATAGGAAATGTCGTTCTTGAAATCATCTGAGGAGATCTGTACCACATAGCCGTGGCTCTTCGAATTCGTATTCCACGTGACTTTGATCCGTTTGCCCTCTTCGGCACTCACTTTTTTCAGTTTCGCGCGGCTCAGGTAATAGTACCTTCTGATTCTTCCGCCCTTCAGATAGCCGGCGGTCTTACTGAAGGAAATGACCTCATATTCATACCAGCGGCCGTTTTTGGTCGCTTTTTTATCCACATATTTGATATCGCCTTTGCCCGCGGTCTTGATTTTTTTGTTGTCCCGTATGATATAATAGCCATCCACATTGTCCACGCTCCGCCAGGTCAGCTCAGTATATCCATCCTTTGCGGTGAAGTTCAGACTGGCCGGAGCGGCGGGAACAACGGAAAACTCCAGAGTATTGCTTTTGACCGTACAGTTTTCTGAATTCCGGGCAACGGCTTTCACTTTAAAGGTGCCGATCTTGAGTGCCCTGACATAATTGCCCGCGCTCGTCACTTCCCCGACTTTTTTATTCTTCGTGATCTTCAGCTTATAATATTCTTTATCCCCTTTCGCCGGACTGATCTTGATGCTTTCTCCAAGCCGTATCTTGTCATCCTTTGCAGACAGCTTCACATTCTCCACTCGCTTTTTTATCTTAAAGTATCGTTCGATCGCTCCTCTGAAATCACCCTTTCCCGTGATCGTCACTACGCCGGTCCCTGCATTGTAGTTCGAGCTGTAGGCAACGGTATAATCCCTGTTCTCGATCAGGACCTGTCCGCTTGTCTGATCCGTCACCGTAACGCCGGGACGAATCCGGGCGGCGCTGAACGTATAGCTGTCATTGTCCAGCTTTGCCGTATAATCCCCGTTCAGGAGATTATGGGGATATTTCGTACCATCCGGAAAAACAACTGTGACCCTGGGGAGATCCGTATTCATATCGATGCCGGAACGGAGCATGATCGTCCTCCATTCGCCCGGCTTGCCCTGAAATTTGATCACCTGGAGCTTTTTACAGTCCGAAAATGCTGTTTTGCTGATCGTTAATAACGAGGGGTACAGCGTAACTGCCAGAAGCTCATTCATATCCTTACAGGTATTGTCCCCGATCCGTGTGATCTGCCAATGAAAGATCACTTCTTTGATCGTCATAGCATACGGATCATTGACCCAGGGACGCAGATCCGGGTCCTCAAAATCCGGCAATGCTCCTTCCCCGTAAAAACCGGCTGTATTTTGATACTGTCTTTCCCTGACGAAAGAAAACATACCATCGTTTCCGAAAGAGTAATAAAAAACTTCTCCCTTTTCAAAGCGGAAAGCGATCATTCCCCTCAGGATTCCTGTCAGCACCATCAGAAACATCATTACTGCCGCTTTCTTTCTGATCGTTTTCATTTTCTGCCCTCCTTCCGTATTCCTGTAAGTCAAAAACGCCATCCGGCGTTCTTGCTGCCGGGCTGCGCGCCAACTTCGCCGGCACCTTCCTTTGCGCAGCCCTGGCATCCCACCGGAGGCTTTTATTCTTCATCGCGAGCTTGAACTGCACGATGAAGAATCAACTGTCCGTTGTTTCCGGATCCATCTCACGAGTCCGTTCACAGATATTGAAGTAATTCACTGAGGTGATGGATCATCACATCGGGATGGGACTGGGCGATCAGATCCTCCTCGGAAAAGCTGGTGTCGATTCCGATCGCCAGCATATTGCCGGCATGTGCAGCCTTGATGCCGCTGGGCGAATCCTCCACTACGATACATTCGGAGGGCTCCGCCCCCACCAGCGCCGCTCCGGTCAGATAGATCTCCGGATCCGGCTTCAGGTTTTTGATGTGGTCGCCGGTCACCAGTCCGTCAAACAGTTCTTTTTCCACCCCCATCGCCCGCAGATTATGCTTTACCTTCCCCCAGTCGGCGGAGGTACACACTGCGATCTTATAGCCCATGTTCTTGATCGTGTAGAGAAGCTCCGGAATCTCTTTCGGAATGACCGCTTCCTGTTCTACATGCAGCCCATAATAGTAATAGCAGCGCTCCTTCATTTCCGGCCTGAACGGCACGCCGTATTTCTCAGCCACACCTCCGATGTAAAGGTTCTCGCCTCGTCCTACAAAAGGAATAAAATCTTCTGCCTTTGCCGTGATGCCATAGTCTGCCAGCGCAAGGATCCCGGACTTTGCCATCAGCTCCTCCGAATCGATCAGGACTCCGTCCATGTCAAACAGTATCGCCTTGTATTGTTTTTTCTCACTCATATGTTTTCCTCTCTGCCGCATCACAGCGCTATTTTCCGTGTCTCCTGTTTTTCTCTGAATGTCCTGCCGGGCAGTTACTTCCTGAACAGTTTTCCTGCGATCTCCTGCCCCGGATGGGGATGATTGCGCCGGATCTGCTCCAGCCTGCTGATATGGTTATAAGGAAGAACAGGCACTGCAAGCTTTGCCTGCCGGATCCTCCTGTCGAATACACAGTCCTGCCCGGCCGCACTGCCGTCTGCTCCCGCATCCGCCGCGCTGCCTGCCGCGCCGCCTGCATTCATTGCCCTGCTTCCGTAGATGTTCGCCACCGCATTCGCCGCAAGAAAATCCCTGTAATGTTTCAGGTTCTCCTTATGTACTTTCTCGGGGGCATGGAAGTCAAACTGTCCGGCAAGTTCTTCGAGACGCGTTTTATCCGTGACCGAGAACTGGCTGATCATCGGGATATGATGATACTCCCCTACCTCGGTGGTACGCCAGTCCTTGCGGATCAGCAGTGCCGGCACACCTGTGAGCATGCTCACAACGCTCCCGTGAAGCCGTGGACCCACTGCCATCCCGGACCCCTTCGTCAGCTTCATCCAGCCGGGAATGTTCATCGGAAACGCCGTATGCCCTTTGACAAAAAACGGATCCTGCAGCGATACCGGATACTGTTTGCGGTTGTCCGGAAATGTCTTCAGGTCCATATCTCTGCCGCTGTAGTACATGCGCAGTTCCTCGACGCGCTGCGGAATAAAAAAGAATTCCGGATGCTCCTGCGCGGTCCTCCGGATAAAACGGTGCACCGGCGTGTTGGCAAAAATATTATTGGTGAGGATCAGGCGTCTGTCCCCGGCAATGTCCGGATCAGACAGTTTCAGCCTTTCGCCGTAGGTATACAGGGACGGACATCCGATCGGCGTAATGTGCTTTCCTTCCTGATAGCCGAGTTTTTCCAGCAGCATGCAGGTATGCTCTCCGCGCAGCCCGACGATGGCTGAGTGATCCAGAACCGCGTTCAGGAATTCCTTCACCACCGCATCCGGCACACAGTTGACCGGAGCATCCGGTTCCAGACCGCCCGAGATCCCTACACCGATCACGATGACCGGGATCGTCAGTTTCCGGATAAACTGTGTATAAATGCGCAGATTTTCTTCAAAGCTCTTCCGGAATGTGTCCGCCATCGGCACGATGTACCGGTCATATTCCTGATTGATCCGGTCGATATCCGCATCAGAACACAGTCCGCGCTCCGGACGGTAACGGTCCGGCACCAGCTCCACGTTTTCATCCGTCATCAGCCATCGGAAGATGCTGTAGGCATAAAGCAGATTGCCGACATTATTTCCGAAAAGATTGTCGTCGCTGACTTCTTTGACTGTCAGATATTCAAAGGGGGAGCACCCCGCCCTGATCAGGATCTTTTTCTTTTCCATTATTGATACCTTTTACTCAAAGTCTCTTTCCGATCGTATAAAACAGCAGCGAATTTACTTCCGGTAAGTCAGTGCATTCCACGCCCGGTTTGCGTTGCGCAGCGCTCTTGCAGGCGCACTGATCTGCGTATACGGAAGGATGGGGTCTGTCGCTTTCGTCTGTTCCAGCTTCCGGTCGAAGGGCATTTTCTTCCGATGGAATCCGCTGTCATAGATCGTCGGAATCTCATTTCCCTTCAGGAATTCCAGATAATGCGCGGCATTTTTCTTCTGTACCTTTTCGGGCCCGTGAAAATCCTGTCCCTCCATCAGATCCGGAAGCGTCGTCTGTTCAGTGATCGTAAAAGGATCCGCCATCGCAAAATGATGATATTCTCCCACCTCTTTTGTGCGCCAGTCCTTCTGAATCATCAGCGCCGGCACCCCGGACAGCATCGCTGCCACACTTCCGTGCAGCCGCGGCCCCACAGCCATCCCGGCTCCTCTGGTCGCCCTGAGCCACCCCTGAATGTTCATCGGGAAACAGGCCCGTCCGGTGTCAAAGATCGGATCACGCAGTGTCACAGGATATTCTGTCTTGTCCTTCGGAAGGATCTTCAGGTCCATGTCCTTTCCGTTATAGAACATCCGCATCTCTTCAATACGCTGGGGAATGTAAAGATGGTTCGGGTACTGCGCGGCCGTTCTGCGGATGAACCGGTGGATCTGGTCAGAGGCAAAAATGCTGTTGGAGAGCAGAAGCGTCTTTCCTGGATCCAGCACCGGATCATGCAGTGCATTCTGTTTCCCGATCGTTTCCCCATAGGTGTACATGGAAGGACATCCGATCGCTGTGATGTGTTCTCCTTCACGGTACCCTAGTTTTTCCAGCACGGATACCGTAAATTCACCCCGGACTCCCACCATGGATGACCGTTCCAGCACGGCTTTCATAAATCCGTGCACCACTTCCTCCGGCACGCAGCTGGGAACGGAGCCCGGCTCAAGCGCGCACGAGATTCCCACGCCGACCAGAATGACCGGTATTTTCAGTTTTTCAATAAAACGTGTATACTCGCGCAGACGTTTTTCAAAGGAAATGCGAAATGTATCTGCCATCGGCATGATATAGCAGCTGTATTCCCGGTTGATCCGGTCGATCTCCTCCTCGCTGCACTCCCCCCGTTCCGGCCGGTAACGGTCCGGCACGATCTGGGTATCCTCATCTGTCATCAGCCAGCGGAACAGGCTGAACGCATACAGCAGATTTCCTACATTATTGCCAAACAGATTTTCATCGCTGATCACTTTCTCCGAAAGATTCTCAAACGGAGAAAGGCCTGTGCGCATGAGTATTTTCTTCTTTGCCATAGATGGCTCCTTTTCAGCTTGTTTTTCTCTGATGAGCAGATCACTTCGCATGCAGATTCATGATCTGCTTTTGCTGAATCTCATTGTAAGACAACGAAAAAAGCCGGTCAAGCGAAAAGAGCTCCTCTGTCCGGAGCCACTGTCCGGGGCTTCTGTCCGGAGCTTCTGTCCGGGGATGAAAACGATGGCTGACACGGTTCCGGCAGCAGAGAACGGCAAAGTAAATTTTTCATTGTAATATGGAAATGAAATTGATAGACTGGCAAAAGAAACCTGTTTTAAACAGTATTCAAAAAATGAGAGGTTCAAATGGAAAAATCAAAAGTTTATTTTACCGATTTCCGTACAGATCTGGATGTCCCGATCACAGACAAGCTGAAAAAGCTCTGCAGGAAAGCTGGTATCGGCAGCATCGACATGGATGGGAAATTTGTCGCGATCAAGACCCATTTCGGAGAGCTTGGCAATCTGGCCTTCCTGCGGCCGAATTACTCCCGGACAATTGTGGAACTGGTGAAGGAAGCGGGCGGTCTGCCGTTTCTGACAGACTGCAATACCCTGTATCCGGGAAGCCGCAAGAATGCCCTGGAGCATCTGGAATGTGCCGCCATCAACGGTTTTAATCCCATCTCCACCGGCGCGCAGATCATCATTGCCGACGGGCTGCGTGGAACGGATGATATAGCAGTTCCGGTCGTAAACGGAGAATACTGCAAAGAAGCCTATATCGGACATGCCATCATGGATGCAGACGTTTTCATCTCCCTGACCCATTTCAAGGGACATGAGAACACCGGCTTCGGCGGCGCCCTGAAAAATATCGGCATGGGCTGCGGCAGCCGTGCCGGCAAAATGCAGCAGCACAATCACGGCAAACCCCATGTGGATCCCACCCTGTGCCGCACCTGCAGGCGCTGTGCGAAGGAATGCGGCTCTGACGCGATCTCCTACGAGACCGGCAAGGCCGTGATCGACCAGGAACTGTGCAAAGGATGCGGCCGCTGCATCGGTGCCTGCGCATTCGACGCCATCTCCAACGACAATGAGAATGCCAACGAGGTCCTTTGCTGCAAGATCGCGGAGTACTCCCAGGCAGTCTGTCACGGAAGGCCCTGTTTCCACATTGCCATCGTAAGAGACATCTCCCCGAACTGTGACTGTCACGGGGAAAATGATGCGCCGATTCTTCCGAATATCGGGATGTTTGCCTCCTTTGACCCGGTGGCACTCGACCAGGCCTGCGCCGATGCATGTCTGAAACAGACGCCTCTGCCGAACAGCCAGCTCTCCGACAACTTAAACAAGCCGGGCTGGAACTGGAACAGGGATCATTTCCTTGACTGCAACCCAAATGTGCGCTGGAAAGAAACACTCGAGCATGGGGAAAAGATCGGACTCGGGACCAGAGAGTACGAACTGATCACAATGAAATAAAAAAGAGTGCGCCTGCGCAATACTGCCGGAGGCTTTTTGTCTCATAGGTAATTCGACGGAATTTCTATGAGATAAAAAAATGGGACGGGAAGCCGGCATGGCTGTCCCGTCCCAAATAATTCTCATCCTACATTCCGGACCGTACTGATGGAGATGTAATTCTCCACGATCGCCCGGAAATCCGTCCCTTCTTCCGCGTCCTCGTTGTAGATTCCCTCCACCATGAGCCGGATGCCGTTCCCCGGCAGCTTTTCCAGTTCCACATACCGGTCATGATAAAAGGTACCTCCCGAAACCGGCCTGTCCTCCAGGATGCCTCTGCACTCACTTAAGGGGCAGCCCGGGAAATTGACATTCAGCACGCATCCTTGCGGGGTCTCTTTTCCGATCAGTTTCTTCAGTATCGAAAGCAGATAATGATCAGTCACTTCATGATCCCCGTACGCTCCTTCTGACAGGGCGATCCCCTGATATCCGAGGAACTGTGCTTCGAAAGCAGCTCCGACGGTGGCGGAATACTGAATATCCGTTGCTGCATTGTAGCCGTAATTGATGCCGGACAGGACCACATCCGGACGCACCGGCATCACATACAGGCTGCCGACCCGGACACAGTCCCCGGGAGTGCCGCTGCAGGCCCAGGCCTGCACGCCTTCCACCGGAAAATCATACGGACAGATATCGATCGGACTGTGCAGGGTAATGCTGTGGGAGGCAGCGCTGCGCTGCCCGTCCGGTGCGATCACCCACACCGTGCCAAACTCCTTCGCGGCCTGCGCAAGGCGTATGATCCCGTCCGACGCGATTCCGTCATCATTGGTTACCAGGATGGTTCTCATTGTACCTCCACCAGCTCGATCCGGAAATTCAGTTCCTTCCCTGCCATCTCATGATTTGCATCCAGAGTGATCGTTTTTTCGTTACGCGCAGTCACCGTCACCGGGAACTGCTGGCCGCGGCTGTTGGACAGATACACCTGCTCGCCGACATTTAAGTTTTCCGAGCCGGGCAGCTGTGCGATCTCGATCCGGAATACAGCACGCGGATCATGAACACCGTACGCCTCCTCAGGCATCAGATGCACATCCACGATCTGGCCGACCTCCATATCCGCCACCGCTGCGTCAAAACCCCGGATCATCATCCCGGCGCCGCACACGAACTCCAATGGCTGACCACGGTCATAGGAGGAATCGAACTGCGTTCCGTCATTGAAGGTTCCGCGATAATGTACCTTCAGTTTCCTGCCGACATTTTTTCCCTCGATTCCGGGTACCGCAGAAGCTTCTCCGCATCCGCTGCATCCTCCGCAGCCGCCGTCTTCCTCATGATGACCGCAGTCATGATCCCCGTCATGGTGGCCGCAGCTGTGTCCTTCCCCGTGATGGTCACAGGTCACTCCTGCATTCTCCAGCTCGCCCTTCAGGTATGCTTCCGCCACTGCGTCCGTATTGCCTTCAGCTCCCGCGCAGATCTCGATTCCTGCATTCGACAGCGCTTCCTGGGCACCGCCTCCGATTCCGCCGCAGATCAGCACATCCACGCCATATCCTGCAAGAACTCCGGCAAGGGCTCCATGCCCCTGCCCGTTTGAGTCTACGACCTCCGAAGAAAGGATCTTCTGGTCCTCAACTTCATAGATCTTAAAAAACTGTGTTCTCCCGAAATGCTGGAACACTTCACCGTTATCGTAAGTAACTGCGATCTTCATATATCCTGCTCTCCTTTTATGATGGTTTTCAATTCAGGTCAAAAGAATCTGATGTTCATCATAACATGCAGGAGGCAGGTTTGCATAGGGGGAAAACCGTTTTTCGGGAACGCAAAGGCGTTCCTGCCGCGCAGCGTCCGGTGCAGAGCGCCTTCTTCCTGGCGCGGCTGTGGTCCGCCGGCGCACCGATGCATGCTTTTATTCTTCGAACATGATCAGTTCGTCCAGCGCCTTGAGCATGCTGACGATATATTTCTCCCCGGACACGGGCCACTTGAATCCCAGCCGGTACAATGCATTTGTTGTGAAACCGCAGTCCGCGCCAAGTTCATAGCGGCGCTCCTCGCCTTCCCTGCTCTGATAGGCGATCAGCGCACCGGAAGCATCACCGGCCTGCGCCATGCGCCTTGAGAATTCTTCATCCTCCACCGTGTCGATGGCAAAACCGTAGTCGCGCATGGAATACACGATGTCCGCGTAAGTCACGGTGTGATTGTTCATCGGGTGGAACACGGTAAATTCTTTATCTGTCCCGGCAAGCAGCAGGATCGCTCTTGCCGTCATGTCGATCTCGGAAAAGTCTGTCACGGCATTCATCAGCGAATACGGCACCGCACCAATGGCTTTATAGCTGGCCAGGGAACGGATGAATGCGTTGCTTCGGAAATTGACCTGGAATTCGCCGTCCGAGTGGCGGCCCATCAGGTTGCCCAGCCGCATGATCTTCGCGTCCAGCCCCCGTCCGACAGCCTCCAGTACAGCCTTTTCCGCCTTGAACTTGGTCAGCGCATAGGCATTGTCCAGCAGCTGGCCGAAATACAGCTGGTCCTCTGTGATCTTCCGGTTCCTCGGCGGCTGGCCGTCAAGCCCTTCACCCGCCACCGAAACAGTGGATGTCTGGATAAAGCGCCTGCCGGTGCGCTCGCACAGGTCGATCAGATTCTTCACACCTGTGACGTTGATGCGCTCCAGGCTGTCATCTTTCACGAAGTGCTTCACCAGAGCAGCGCAGTTGATCAGGGTGTCAAACGGCACATTTTCAGCAGCCTTAAGAGATTCGGCGTCCGTGATGTCTCCGGAGAGGATCCGCACACGTCCGTTTTTAAACATCTCGTCCAGTGCTGTATCGAAATAGTAGAAGTAGAGCTGCTTCATTCGTTTCTCAGGCTCGCTGCCGCGCAGCAGGCACCAGACGGTACCATCATAGTGCTCCAGGTATTCCCGCAGCAGGTGGATTCCCAGGAAACCTGTCGCTCCGGTAAGAAGCAGATTCCCGATGGGATGACCGGTAAGTCCCTGCAGTTCCTCTTCCACATTGTGTTTCAGATCAAGTGTGGAATAGTCGAACCTGCGGATAGCCGCCTGTTCATCCTCCTCCGTCGGAATCTCTTCCCCGGCGGCAAGCGCTGCCAGCGCCCGCGGTGTCTGAGCCTTAAACACATCGGCATACACAATATTGTAGCCCTTATCTGCTGCGTTCATGGCGATGATCGCCGCTGTCAGCGAAGTCCCGCCCAGATCAAAGAAGTTGCCCTCAGCGCTTACCTTCTCCATGTTCAGAAGTTCGGCAAACCAGCTGCAGAAGTCCTCCTCGGCTTCATTCACCGGTGCGGAGTATTCTCCTTCTTCCGGCACATATTCCACCTTTGGCAGCTTTTTCTTATCGATCTTGCCATTGGGCGTCAGCGGCATTTCTTCCAGCTGCATCAGTACGCCCGGAACCATGTATGCCGTCAGGCTTCGGCCGATCTCCGCCTTCAGCTGCGCCGGATCGATCTTATGGCTGGCAGTATAGTAGCCCGCCAGGAATTTGTTGTTTTCTTCACCGGTCATTACCACGATGCTGGTCAGTACACCTTCGACGGCGTTGATGGCGCCTTCGATCTCACCCAGTTCCACACGCAGGCCGCGCAGCTTCACCTGATTGTCGGTCCTGCCGTGGAAACGCAGCCGCCCGTCGGCGGTCCATGCCGCCAGGTCGCCGGTGCGGTAGGCGGGAAGCCCGTCCACCTGAATGAATTTCTCAGCGGTCTTCTCCGGCTGGCCGATATATCCTCTGCCCACTCCGTCACCCGCGATGACCAGTTCTCCCGGAACCAGCGGCGGCAGCTGACGGTCCTTTTTATCCAGCACGAAAGCCCTGACATTGCCTGCCGGTCTGCCGATGGTGATGACATCAGGTGTTTCCACAGCATCCATCGTACAGCTGATGGTGGCTTCCGTGGGACCATATCCGTTCATAATGCAGGCATCCGGACGGATGGCGCGGATCTTGCCAAACAGCGCTGCCGGAAAAGCTTCCGCTCCCATATCGTAGGATGCTACCCCCGTCAGGGCTTCCCGCATCACCGGAAGGCCGATGATATTGGCAAGGAAGGAGGGTGTACAGCTCATTACGTCCACATGATTGTCGGTCATCAGTTTCGCCAGCGCCGCCGGATTGTGGATCTCCTCCTCTGTGGCCATGCAGATCGTCATTCCGTGTGACAGAGGAATAAACTCCTCCATGATGGATACGTCGAATGTGATGGCTGCCAGCGCAAGAGATACATGTCCGCGCTCGGTAAAGCCGAGGATCTCCGGATTCTTCGGATTGTCACTGACGAAGTTCACCAGATTCTTCTGGGTCAGCATTACTCCCTTGGGCTTGCCGGTGGAACCGGATGTAAAGATCGTATAGGCCAGCTCATCGGGTCCGACCTCGATCCCCGGATTCTCTGTCCGGATATCTTCAAGAAGCCGGGAGACCGTCACAGCCTTACAACCCAGCGACTCAATAAACGCCTGACGTTCTTCCAGTACAGTTTCATTCGTGACCAGCACCCCTGCGCCGGAATCCTCTATCATCGCCTTTACACGGTCATCCGGGTAGTCCGGAGCGATGGACAGGAATGCCCCGCCCGCTTTCAGGATGCCCTGCCGTATCACATACACGTCGGCGCTGCGCGGCAGCATCAGCGCTGTGATCTGCCCGGGCACTACGCCCAGACCGATCAGGCTGTGGGCTGCGCGGTTGGCCTTCGCGTTCAGCTCGGCATAGGTCAGCTTTTCAAAAGGCGTCACGACCGCAAGGCGGTCCGGAAACGCCTCGGCGCTCTGTTCCATCAGACAGTGGGCCGGTCTGTAATCCACAGGCCAGGCCGTGTCATTGACAGCGGCCAGCATCTTGCGCGATGCATCCGTCATCAGATCAATGTCATCCAGCGTGGAGACCTCCAGCAATGCCCGGGCGGCCTGTCCGTACAGTGCAAGCAGTGCCCGGATCATCTTTCCGGTGTAACGGTCGGTGAAATATTCCGCATTCAGTGTGTAAGTATCCCCCTCCTGGAATACGTCGACGGACAGCGGTGCCTGCACATCGCCCAGATTCTGGGTCATCCTCTCACTGCGATGCCCGGCAACGGTAAATTCGTTAAAGGCACTGCCCTGGAAGGCAAAGAGGATGTCAGGTCTGATGTTATAAGCGCGGCTGACTTCTGCGAAGGAATACAGATCTCCTGCAGTCAGGCTGCGGATGCGCTTCGCGGTCTCCTTTACCACATCCTCCGGCTTTTCTGTTCCCGAAAAAGCCATATAGAACGGGTAAGTCTTGACCAGCATTCCCAGTATGCGGAAGGTACGCGGATCGGTACGGCCGTTGTAAATGCTGCAGAACAGCGCCTCATCCCGTCCGCTGATCCGCGCAAGGGTATAGGCGAAAGCAAAGGTGAAGAAAGCATTCTCCGTCACCTGATGCTCCGCACACCATGCCTGTATCCGCTCCGCCAGGCCGGCCTCCATGACCAGTCTCTGTGTATGTTCATCCTCCGGCGTTCCTCCCGGGAAGTCACCTTCAGGCAGACTGTCCGCTTCCACACCGGAGAACACGCTGTCATAGTAATCCTTTGCATCCGTGTACGCCTGGCTTTGCCGGGCAGCACGTTCATCCAGGGCGAGATCAAAGGCTGTATACTTTTCCGGTGTCAGAGGTTCGTCCCGGAAGGCTTTCTCCAGATCCTCCATAAACACTACCAGTGAAGTCCCGTCAAAGATGATGTGATGGAAATTGACGTACAGATACGCTGCCTCCCCGGTAACATAGACCTTCGCCCGGTACATGGGCTGGTTTGCGAAGTCAAAGGGGACCCGCTGCGTCATGCGCTCTTTAAGCTCTTCCTCGGTGATCTCCTCGACCTGCGGATGGAAATCGTTTTCCGCACGGACCATCACAGCGGTATGCTCCCGGTCCGGTATGATGCGGCAGTCCAGCACCGGATGGGCTGCCACAACAGCCTCCAGCGCCCGGCACAGCCGCCCGGTATCGGTGTCCGCCGGAATCCTGAACAGGAACGGCAGATCATAGGCGTCGTTCTCCGGATCCATCATGCAGGCGGTATAAATGCCCAGCTGGGTCTGGGTCAGCGGCCACGGACCTTCGGTATCCCGATCTGACGTCTGTGCCTGCACAGGCGTTTCCATAAAGTGGGATACAATGGCGTCCTCGATGGACAGCACGCTCCCGGGAGCCAGATCATTTACGTCCGGGCTGTAGCCGAACGCCTCCTCAATATCCACGGCCAGCATCAGCGCCGAGATACTGGTGAGCCCCAGGTCTTCCAGCTTTGCCTCCACGGGGAAATCTGCCGTTCCCACAATGGGTGCGAGGATCGAATACAGTCTCTCCTCCAGGGCCGTTTTTGTCCTGGGACCTGCCTGTTCCTCCTGGGATGAGGTGAATACAGGCTCCGGCAGAGCCCGCTTATCCACTTTGCTGTTTACGTTCAGCGGAATTTTGTCGATCTGCATCGTCACGGCAGGCACCATGTAGGGCGGTTTGCGCTCCAGAATGAACTGTTCAAGCGCCGGGATGTCCACAGAACGGTCCGATACCACATAAGCACAGATCATCTTGCCGCCTGCAGGGGCATTGCGGGCCACCACGGTGGCATCGGTGATGCCGGGATACTCCCGCAGCACGCTCTCCACCTCGGTCAGTTCGATGCGGAAACCGCGTATCTTTACCTGCCCGTCCCGGCGTCCCACAAACTCGATGTTTCCGTCATTACCCCAGCGCACGATGTCGCCGGTGCGATACATATGCGCATATGCCGGGTCATCGGTAAAGGGGTTGTCGATAAATACCTCCTGCGTCTTTTCCGGACGGTTCAGGTAGCCCGAACCTACCGCTGCCCCTGCAGCCAGGAGCTCGCCCATCGCACCGACCGGCAGAAGACGCGAAAAGCTGTCCGCCACATACAGCCGGGTATTGTTCACCGGCACACCGATCGGCAGCCGTTTTGAGCCGCTGGTCATCCGGTAGGCAGTGATAAGGATCGTGCATTCGGTAGGACCATAGACGTTATACACTTCCATGCCCGCGGGCGGGTAGAAGGGTACCAGCGCTTCGCCGCCCATGCTCATCACCTTCAGTGTAGTGCAGTCTGTCATCAGTGAAAACTGACGGCCTACCTGGGTAGTCATGAAGCCGTGGGTAATGGCGTTTTCATTGAAATAGCGGTTGATCGCTCTCAGGTCGAAACGCACCTCATCGGAAAGGATGTGCAGCTGCCCTCCCGCGCACAGGATGGGATATGTGTCCATCATGTTGGCGTCAAACCCGAAGCTGGCGTATGCTGCGCTGCGGCTTTCCGGTGTAAGACCGAATTTGGGGATGTACCAGTCGATAAAGTTCACAAGGTTTCCATGGCGAAGTATCACGCCTTTGGGCGTACCGGTAGTCCCGGAGGTGTAGAGCAGGATGAACGGATCATCCGGACCGATCTCCCGTACCGGGGGTGCTGCATCCGGCAAAGTGTCCAGCTCATCCGTGAACAGGAACGGACCCTCATATTCCGAAACCAGCTGCGTAAGTGCACGGTCTGCAACTATCAGTGCAGCGCCGGAGTCCTTTGTCATAAAATTCAGCCGTTCCGGCGGATAGGAGGGATCCAGAGGCTGATAGGCAGCTCCTGTCTTAAGGATGGCGATGGCCGCCACCGGCATCCATTTGCACCGCCCAAGCAGCGTAGACACCACGCTGCCCTGCCCGATTCCCATGTCTGCCATCCTCGCGGCGATGGCATCGGTTTTCTGATCCAGCTGTGCATAGGTCAGAGTCTCATCCTCATACACCACGGCAATGCGGTCGGGATACATTTTTGCGGCACGTGAGAACATCTGCGGTACGCAAGGCGCCGACGGTGCCTTTTCCCAGTGCGGAAAACTCTCCAGAAGGGCAAGGTCATCGCTGTCTGAGAGTGTCAGTTCCCGAAGTTTCTCACAGTCCGGCAGCTGACGCGCGACCAGAGCTACGGTCTTTGCCAGGCGCTGCATGTTGTCCGCAAGATACCAGTCCTGCCGGTAGAACAACTTCCAGTCTTCCCCATCAATGCGCAGACACAGTTTCCACTCCGCCTTTGTGTCCGGTTCAAAGCTGTCATCAAAACAGATGAGCAGTTCCCTGCTTATGCAGAGCGCTTCAGCCAGTTCGCGCTCCGGCGCTCCCGGATGCTCCAGTGCCGCTGCCCGGCGCTCTGCCGCATCCATGCGATAATCCCCGGCGGGGGCATTTTCATCAAAGGAGACATAGAACGGATAGCACGCGTCTCCCTCTCTTACCCAAAACAGGCTCTCGTTCTGGGCCGTATATTTTCCAAGCGTGTAGGCAAACGCTGCCACCAGAACGTCCCGGTCGGGAGTATCGGCAGCGCACACACTCAATTCTGCAAAGTTTCCGCCCTGTTCATTTTCGGGCAGATCGATGGCCGGACAGGAGTCGACCTCAAGGCCGGACAGCTGTTCCTTCCACCAATTTATAATCTGTTCCAAATTTAAACTCCTTTCTGCATGATCAGCCTGCCGCCTGCAGTACATGTGCGGCGGTCGTGACGGTAAAGCACTGCGCTTAAGATCAGTGTCAGTCCCTGGGCGATCAGATAACACCACCAGATTCCGGACACACCGAACAGCGCTGTCAACAGGTACAGAAACGCGACAGGGAGAACCGTACCGCTCAGCAGCGTGATTCCTGTTGCATTCATTTCCCTCTCCTGCACCTGGAAATAATAAACAATAATCGTATTAAAGCCGGTAAACATCAGGGACAGTGCATATATGCGAATGGCGTGAACAGCCATCATATGCAGCTGCGCCTCCTTCATCGAAAGAAGGTTCGCGAAAAAGCCCGCCCCGAATATATACAGCATGGTCGCTGCCGCCATGGCAATGATCTCCATCCGGAAACCGTAGCGGATCGTCTTCTTCATCCGGCTTCGGTCTCCGGCTCCGAAGCATGCCGCAAGTATGGGCTGACATGCCTGGGCGATCCCCTCGTACAGAGCCATCGCCACCACGGAGAGCTGTGTGATCGCGCCGTAAACGTTCAGACTGGCTGGTCCGCCGATGTCCATAATGCGAACATTAAACAGCGCCGTACCGATCGCCATCCCCAGCTGGGTGACAGACAGCGGTATGCCGGTCTTCAGCAGCCGCATGATTCTCCTCAGGGACAGACTGCCTCTGCGAAAGATCAGTCCATTCTTTTTCTTCAGGAGATGGGATGCATTGATAAGCATGGCCACAGTATAGGCCAGACAGGTGGCAAGAGCTGCGCCTGCCGCGCCCCATCCGAAGGGACCGACGAACAGTATGTCCAGGACCAGGTTCACGACGGCACAGACAACAGTCGACATCAGGGACAGTATCGGCGCCCCGTCAAACCGGACGTAAACCATCAGCTGCTGGTACAGTGACAGCGGTATCATGAAGCCAAACAGCACCCGGGCGTAGCTCACGGTGGGTTCAAGTATCGCGCCCGCACCTCCCAATGCCACGATGACAGGCCGGGTAAACATAACTCCGAATACAGTAAGTGCCGCACCGCAGATCACCATCAGTACAATGCTGCACGTATAGTATTTTTGCGCTTCCTCTTTATCGCCCCTCCCCAGAGACTGGGCAAACAGTGTGGCTCCTCCGGAAACGATCAGCATCGAAAGCACGTTCACGAACATATAGATCGGCATGCAGATACTGACTGTGGACAGCATATCCGCTCCGAGATAATAGCTCAGTATGATCGTATCGATCAGAGATGCCACTGTTTCGCTCAGCAGAGCTCCTATAGCCGACGGCAGGAGCTTTGCAAACATGGAGCGATGGGAATCCTTTAAGTAATCCATATATTTCCTCTATTTTCTAGCTTATTTCCTCTATTTTCCAGCTTATATGAAAGAAAGGACCAATTCATTGCGTCCGTCTTTTCGTTGATAGTGCATGCCGGAAACAGTCTCACGGACGATATTCAGTCCCATTCCTCCGCAGTCCAGCAGTTCAAAATCTTTTTCTTCCGTCCGGAAAGCAGTCGGATCAAACGGGATCCCATCATCCGAAAAAGTAATACACAGTTCCTCTTCCTGCTTCCGGCAGGAAAACAGCAGCGACCCTGCTCCGGAATACCGGACGATATTCGTCAGGACTTCATCACAGGCCAGTATCACCTTTCGCGCTTCCGGTCCTTCCCCCACCGTCTCAAACACGGCTTTTCTGATCTCGTCAAGAGAAGATAAGGATACCGGTAGTTCCTGCCGGTCATCGGACGTACAGGTGCGGAAAAGCACCAGTGCAGCCATATCATCAAAGGGCTCATTTCCTTCACAATACCTTTGCACTGCCCGGTCGATCGCGAAAAGCGTTTCTTCCGCATTTCCTCCTTCCGGGGCATCCTTACCCGTGTTCCTTCCGGCACCTGTATCCGTTTTTTCTGCGGCAGCTTTCAAAGTATTCAACAGCCTGTCCATTCCGAAAAACTCCTTTTGCGGGTCTACCGCTTCCGTGACTCCATCTGTATACAACAGGATCCCTTCCGACTCAGACAGCCTGAGCACATGGTCAGACAGATCTGCATCTTCGAACAATCCCAGAGCAATTCCGCTTTCCGGCTCCAGAACACGGATCATCTCACCCAGCAATACAGGGAAAGTGTGACCCGCATTCGCGTAGCAAAGTTCCCCGGTAAACGGGTTTAATACGGCTGCAAAGACTGTGACGAACAGGCCTTCCGGGTTCTGGCCGCACAGAGCGTTATTTGCCTGGTTCAGCGTTTCCGCCGGGCTTAATCCCGCCATCAGCTTCTCCCGGATCATGGTTTTTGCCATGGCCATGAAAATAGCAGCGTAGATGCCCTTGCCGGACACATCGCCCATTACGATGCATACACTGTCATCGCTCCGTTTAAAACAGTCGTAGAAATCACCGCCCACCGCTTTGGCAGGCTTTGTCATAGCACTGATCTCAAAGCCTTCGCCTTTCAGATTTGTTCTTTCCGGTACAAGGCCATATTGAATATGCCTTGCCACATCCAGCTGGACATCGGTTTCCACCTGTTTTCTGGTCAGCATTTCAATATTATGAATATACTCGCTGATCTCTCCCGTCATCTTTTCATGTTGACAATGCGCCTGCGGACAAGAAGGAGCAGGATCAGGAATCCCACAGACAGGGAGATCATAAATGGTATGATATCTGACAGAAAGCACTCCAGAATCTCCTGCCTTAAGCGGGTAAGACTGTAATCCATACCGATCATTGCACGCAGCACGCCTTCTGTATCATAATACGGGACGATCCACGTAACTTCATTGCCAAACCAGTTATGCAGGACTTCCTCCTGCATCTCGTCACTGCCGGCCAGTATTGCCTTTTCCCCGGGCATAAGATCGACCCGATCTCCCTCGCTCAGCGCATATTCCTGCAATTCACAGTCTTTCTCCGGGTCATTGGAGACGCACAGGTAGTAATACCTGACAGCTTTTTCCGGATCGACGGTGTAAACATAGATATAGTCCATCTCGTAGTTCCGGCAGAGATTTTGAGTGATCCTGCGGGCATTCATATACTCTTCACTTTCAGCGGAACCGGACAGTTCTTCCAGGCTCCACTGATGATCCAGAAGATTTCTCATGTCATACGCGCATAATGATGCCCACTCCCTCCCGGACTGCATCGTACTGGAATACGCCTCGTACAGGTTCGCTACTGCCGATATCACCATCGATAAAAAGAGAATTGCAATGAACCAACGGGTGATCCAATGCCTGATGGAATGCTGTTTCATGATCTCCTCCACATGATCTGCCGCACGTGCAGCCACAAAAGACTGTGTAAAAATGCAGCTTTCATTTTTCAAATTTCAGACGCCTGTCCAGGCCGGTCATCCGGATCACGTTCATGATCTCATCGGATACATTCCGCAGGGTCAGATTGCCGGTCATTTTTTTGTAAGCGGCAACGATCTGACGCAGACCTGCTGAAGAAATATACTCCAGTGCCGAGCAGTCGATCGTCAGAGTTCTGACCATTTCCCCAAGTCCATTGATCACTTCTTCAAACATCGGTGCAGACTGCGTGTCCAGCCAGCCGCTAAGCTTCAGCTGAAGGGTCGTTCCCTTCATATTTCTTTCAATGGTCATCTTTATTCCTCCGTTTATTCAATTATTATTTCAATTGGATGTTCCATTGTTTATCATATTTTTCTGAGCCTTCCGCTCAATTTAATTTACGTTTTTGGCTGCAGGTCTCCACCGTAATATTTATATAGTTTCATTATGTTTCGCAAAAAAAATAGGCTGTTTTCTAACAGCCTGTTTTCAGCTCATCAGCTTTCTCATGACAAATTGACCTGTATATGGTAAAGTAGTACCATAACGATTGTAAAATTTGCGCGTATCTTAATCAACAAGGAGGAAAGAGACATGGCGGATAAGTATATCATTTGCCTGGATGTGGGCGGAACGAAAGTCCTCGGGGCGATCTTCAATGAAAAGCGTGAGATCGTCTACCGGCTGAAAAAAAAATCAAAAGAAAAAGGCGATTCTTCTCAAAACGTTGAAAAAGTTATTGTCAGCGTGGTAGAAGAAATGCTGAAGGAATCGGGCATCGACAAGAAGCAGATCAAAGCGATCTCCTCCTGTGCCCCGGGCGTGATCGATCAGGCAAAGGGCATCGTTCTGTTTACCCCCAACCTTCCATGGCGGAATTACGATATCAAAAAATCCATGGAAGATAAGTTTGGGATTCCGTTCTTTATCGGGAATGATGTGAACCTTGGCGTTCTGGGCGAATGGAAATACGGCGTTGCAAGAGGTTACAGGAACGTTGTAGGCTTCTTCCTCGGCACAGGCATGGGCGGCGGACTGATTCTGGACGGAAAGCTGTTTACCGGACACAAATTCAAAGCTGCAGAATACGGGCATATGATTCTTGATCCCGAAGGACCTCTGTGCAACTGCGGTCAGCGCGGCTGCCTTGAAGCTTTCTCCAGCAAGCAGGGCATGTCCTCCTATATCCGTCAGCAGGTCTCCAGAGGGCGTGAAAGCATGATGGCTGACGCCGTAACGGACGGCGTATTCCGCAGCAAGAGCCTGAAAAAGGCACTCGCCGCAAAAGACCCTGTTGCAATGGAAGCCGTTGACCGTGCCTGCCATTACCTCGCAGTAGCCACCGGCAACATGATCAACACCATCAGCCCCGATATCGTCGTATACGGCGGCGGTGTGTTTGAAGCGGTAGGCGATCTTCTCCTGAAGAAGGTACTTGCCGAAGTAGACCGCTACTGCATGCCTTCCATCCGTCCTACGGTCGAAATAAAAAATGCATCCCTGGGCGACGATTCCGTGATCTACGGAGCACTCGCGCTTGTGGAGGATGCACTCAAATAAAAGCGCAGCAGAGTCACAGGCAGCGCCGACGAAATCTGCTCCAAAAGATAAGTGTATATGTTTTTCCGCAGCCACGATTTCACTCAAACGGACGGCGTGCACACCATAGGGGGCAGGGATAATTACCGCGAAACCCGGACCCACTCCGCCGAGCTCTCACCCAACTCCGTCTAGAGCCTAAGACTGCGTAGGGTGCATATCTCGTCTGCGTTCCTGTCCTGACAATTTCGCTATAAATGATCCCTGCCCCCGATGGCGCGCATGCCTGAGAGTGTAAGGCGGATGAGTCATAAATTAAAAATCGTCATTCCAGGACTTTCACTGGACTCTCAGTTCATACCGAAAATGCTATTTGTACCGGTAAATAATCTTTTTCTACCGATTTTACCTGTATAATCAACTGTTCTAAGTCCTTTGCCGGAGTCGTGACTCATACCTGAAATACAAAATGTACAGGTAAAATATCGCTTTCTTTCAATCTTACCTGTATAATCGACGGTTTCAGGTCTTCTATTGAGCTCGTACCCGATATCGGAAACGCAATTTATACAGGTAAATAATCTTTTTCTACCGACTTTACCTGTATAATCAACTGTTCTAAGTCCTTTGCCGGAGTCGTGACTCATGCCTGAAATACAAAATGTACAGGTAAAATATCGCTTTCTTTCGATCTTACCTGTATAATCGACAGTTTCAGGTCTTTTATTGAGCTCGTACCCGATATCGGAAACGCAATTTATACAGGTAAATAATCTTTCGCTACCGCTTTTGCCTGTATAATCATCTGTTCAAGGTTTTTTGCCGGACTCGTGGCCATGCAGAAATCGCAGAATATACATGGATAAATGCCTGATATGATGTTTTTGCTTGTATACTGAGGATCTGATAAGGCTCCTGGAGTACTTGAGGACATTGTTTCACCAAATACGAAACTACAATTGTCTAAGAAAGAAGCTGCGGAAAAGAGGGTTGCTGAGCAGTAAGAGCGGCCGACGGGGCAGGATCCCTCAGCCGGTCGTATCTTGCAGTCCACAAAATCTCTTAACGAGACAAAAAAAACAGGGGCCGAAGCCAGGTTCGGGGAGCCTGGCTTCGGCCCCTGTTTTTGCAGTTGACGAGATTAGATTTTTGAGTGCTTTATGCACTCAAAGCGCGTGATGTGCGAATGCGGAAAAACATATACCTTCCGTTTTCATCCTGCCCCGTAGCTTCTGGGGGGCTGGACCTGACCTTTCAGCAGCTCCCCGGCACGGACCTGATCTGCCTTTTCCACTTCTATTTTATAGATCTCCTTCGGAACAGGTTTTCTGGTTCCGAAAGCGCGGATATCGATCTTGGATCCGCATCCTCCCACAGGAGCTTCCTCGCTCACCCACGCATGGAAGGATATCCTTCCTTCATCCAGGATCCCTTTTGCCTTTTCCCAGTCCTGTCTGTCTTTGGAACTATATACCAGACGTCTCCCCAGCATTATCTTCTCTTTCCTCTTTCAGTTTCTTTTTGTTCTCATACATTGCTGCGTCTGCCCGCTCGAAAACATTCTCCATGCACTGATCCGTACCGGGGATGTATTCCGATAATCCGCAGGCAACGACTTCCTCCCCATTGAAGGCGCTTTCCCGGTTTTTCTTCTCCATCTGCTCGAGCAGTGCATGCCTGTTTGCATAGTCCCTGCCGCGAAGAACGGCTATAAATTCATCGCCCCCGTAACGGTAAACCGGACTGTGCTGGAAGATATGGCAGATCCGCATTGCAGCAGCGCAGATCAGATCATCTCCTGCGGCATGTCCCCGGGTGTCGTTGACTTCTTTCAGTCCGTTCACATCACACAGTACGATGGCAAATTCTTTTTCCTGCCCGCTCCGGATCATCTCATCCGTCAGCCTTTCGCTTTCTTTGTAAGCATGCTTGCTCTTCACACCCGTAAGGGGATCCTTGTTGGCTGCTTCCCTCGCTTTTCGAAGTGCGCTTGCATGCTCCTGCTCACGCCTCATCTGTTCATCAATGTTGCTGACACCGATCACGATATGCGGATCGCTCTTATCTGCCATACGGGAGGCCTTCATATGTACATAGGTCGGCACATTATTGAACATCAGTCGGTAAGTGAGCGTAAATACACCGGTGGTCTCCTTGGCCCGGAGAATATTCTCCTTGGTAAAGGATGTCAGAAACTCCTCGATATCATCCGGATACATTACCCTCAGAATGTTCTTCCGGCTCAGCTCAAAGAAGTTTTCCCCTTCCTTTTCAAAGCCCATCTGCGCGTACTCAGTGTCGGAGCTGTACTCAATAAACTGATCCGTTTCTGTATTTACGTAATAAATACTGAAATAGTCCTGCGCCAGTGCCTGTGCGATCCTGGAGTAAGCAGCTGCACTTGCCCTTTCCGCCTCCAGCTCGTGCTTCTCAGCCATCTCCTCTTCAATGTTGCTCACACCGATGATGACATGGTTGTGGTCAGCGCCTCCCGCAGACAGTATTTTCATCCGGTAGTACTTCGGCTCGCCATCGATCATCATCCGGTAATCGATTGAAAACGCAGGATGCTTCTTCAGCGTTTCCAGAAGCGTCTCCTTTTGAAATGCCGCCCGGATCCTCTCCTGATCTTCCAGGTAGACTACATTTCGGATGTTTTCCATGCATTCCCTGAAGAAATCCATGCCGCGAAGATGCAGGCGCAGATCATTATCAACCCCGTCCGTTACAAATTCCATGTACATGTTGGTATCTGTATCGATGTAATAAATGCTCTCCAGGTCATTGGAAAGAGCCTTGGCAAGACTGTTGAAGTCCAGTGCGTTCTTTGCGGCTTCCTGATGGTCTGCCAGCCGGATCTGCTCGTCTATATTGCTGACTCCGACCACGATATGATGGTCATCATGCGTGTTTACCCGGACCACCTTCAGTGAATGGTATTCCGGCCGGTCATTGATCATCACCCGGTAAGTGATGGAGAACGGAGCCCCGTCGACCACCTGCGTGAGCAGAGCTTCCTTCTTCATGCAGGAAAGCACCCTGGTCTGATCCTCCCTGTGTACCGTACGCGTGATGACCCGTGCGGCATCCTCAAAGAAATTCGCTCCGCTCCGCCTGATCTGAAGGTCTTCATACGTTCCTTCCGAACTGAACTCCACATAATGATCATTCCTGGTGTCGACATAATAGACACTCACAAATCCGCTGGAGAGCGCATACGCGATCTTGCCGAAAGCCGGCTCGTGCCGGTGTGCTTCCTTTCGTTTCCGGGAAGAATGACCGGTCGGAAGTTCGGAACTGTTCTGCTCAATGCGCCGGACCACATATTCTTCAAATTCGATGTTCGGTATGGGTTTGGAAAAATAGTAACCCTGCACCAGATCGCAGCCCATTGCCTTCAGCGCGGTCAGCTGCTCCTCAGTCTCTACTCCCTCTGCGATCACCGGCACGGAAAGATAATCCGCAATATCAATGATCACTTCCAGCATCCGCGTATCCTTACGCTCACTGAAAGCGGTCCGGATAAACTGCATGTCCAGTTTCAGCGCATCGATCGGCAGCGTCGAGATCATGTTCAGGGAAGAATAACCCGTGCCGAAATCATCCATCTCGATCCGGAAACCCAGGCTGCGCAGCCGGTTGACGGTCTCAATGATCTGCTCGGAATCCTGTGTGTAGGCAGATTCCGTGATCTCAAGATAAAAGTCCTCCGGACCGATCCCGTTTCTGTTCAGGATATTCTGGAAGGTCTCGATCAGTTTCGGATCATACATGTCGATTCGGGAAACGTTGACCGACACCGGAACGGATAAGCCCAGCCGCTGTTTCCAGTCCCGGATCTGTGCCGCTGCCATCTCCCACACATAGTTATCCAGCGCCTTAATCAGGCCATTATCCTCAAATAACGGAATGAACACGCCGGGAGAGATCATCCCATGCTCCGGATGGATCCAGCGCACCAGCGCCTCTGCACTTGCGAGTACGGGGATCTCATGCCGCACATCGAATTTGGGCTGATAATATACCTGAAACTGCCTTTCGCTGACTGCTTTCTGGAAATCCTCCACCAGCTGTTCTTCAAAAATCTCCCGTTCATGCAGATTGTTGTCATAGAGGCCGATCGTTCTGGCAAAACTGTTGCGCACCATGTTGGCAGCCATCTTTGCCCGGTCAAACCGCCGTTCGATCTCAAGCTGCTTATCCACATTCTCATATACGCCCATGCGCAGACGCACCCGGTTGTTCGCCGAATCGTCCCCTGCCAGTCCGATGGAGGCATGCTCCAGGATCTCCCGGTAGTCCTTTCCGTGCGGACAGTAGATCATAAAGGTATCCGCTTCCCGGCGGCAGACGATTCCTCCGGTATCTTCGACGATCTCCCGGACCTTCTGGCCGATGCGGCGGAGCACATCATCGCCATAGGCTGTGCCGAACCGTTCATTGATCATATGAAAATGATTGACATCCACCACGATGGCATCCATTTCCAGATCCTTATGATGCTGATCGAAACGCTCTGCATAGCGGTAGAAATACTCCCGGTTATACAGTTCGGTGAGCGGATCGCGCTCTGTATCACGGATGATGCCCCGGTCTTCGGAAAGTTCAATACTGCGCAGGATACGGGCAAGGATCACCTTGGGCTGCGGATAAGGTTTGGGAATAAAATCCGACGCCCCCATCCCAAGAATCTCCACCTCGGCATCCAGATCCGCTGTCAGAACGATCACCGGGATATGATGCACCTGAGGATCTGCCTTGATTCTCTCAAGCACCTCCTTGCCGGACATCCCGGGCATCATCAGATCCAGCAGGATCATGGAGAGCGTATCCCTGTTTTCCCGGATCATCTGCATGGCGCTCTGTCCATCCCTGGCACACAGGACCTCATAGTCGCTTTCCAGGACTCCCTCCATCATGATCCGGTTGATCTCCTCATCATCAACGACCAGGATCTTGCGTTTCCCGTTCGATGAATAAAACTTATCATGGCTCTTAAGCATCACTGTACTCCTTCACCTCTGTCTGTTGAACCCTTACGGGTACATCTCCGGATATGGTTCAATTCCAAGCGCATACCGGACTGCCTTTTCTATTCGCTGCTGCCCGGCATCCGCCGGTATCAGGTCTATGTCTTCGAGAATTCCCACATCTGCAAACTTCCGGTCTTCCGCCGCAGAGATCTGAATAAACTGCTTTCCTTCCATTTCCAGAATACCTGTCCGGAAAAAGATCCCGTTTCGGGAAAAGATCGGCCGCTCCTCGAATTCCTCGTTCCGCCTGCTGTCCAGATCCGTCTGCACAGCGCCGTACTGGATAAACAGTTCTTCTATATACTTTAACTTTTCTTCATTGGTTATTTCTTTGCACATATCAGGCTTTCTCCATCTGCCGCTGTTCTCTTATCATCCGGGTCCTCTCTTCCAGGTCCCGGATGTGATTGGCTTCCGCCAGAATCTTTTCCGCCCACTGATCATCCGGTTCACAGACCTTCATCACCCTGTAACCAAACCTGCGTCCGTTCTCCACGATCGCATCCTCGTCGTCGATATGGAGGGAGATATGATAGAACGACGGCATTTTCTGGGGCAGGATATCCTTTCTCTTCCTCTGAACCTCCTGTACATGCCGGTACCCGTTGACGATCTGGTCAAACCGTACGCCATAAGCCCGGAACAGACTGCGGATATACAGCTCGGTCCGGAAAGAGGAGGTGTATACCCATACCTCAAATCCCTGCCTCTGAAGCTCATGGATCAGCTCCGGAGTCCCTTTTCGAAGGCGCTCTGTAAACAGCATGCTGTAGGGAAACCGCAGCGGCGGCTCTGTCTCAAATTCTTTCGGTGAAACAAACAGTACTTCATCCAGGTCAAAGGAAACTCTCATTTTACTCATTTTTACCGGCTTTCATATCTTATCGGCTTTCATGCTTTATTCGTCGGTCCGTTGTAATGCAGGCACATCATTGTAATATCATCAAACTGCTCCGCATCACCAACAAACGCATGAATCGCTTCATTCATATTATGCAATACCTGTTCAGGCTCCGCTTCCGGTTCCCGGTTGAGCGCCTCTACGATCCGTTCTGTTCCGAACAGTTCGTATTCGGAATTCGCTGCTTCCGCAACGCCGTCCGTATAAACGAACAGGCTGTCCCCGGGATGAAGTTCAAAGGAATGCTCCGCATACTTCATTCCTTCCATGGCCGCTACTGCCGGAGAGTGCCGGTAGATGACCAGTTCATATTCCCCGCCTGCACGCCGCAGCACCGGATGTTCATGCCCCGCATTGGCAGCAATTCCTTTTCCTGTGGAGATCTCCAGTATCGCCAGCCATACCGTCACGAACAGCTGCGGATCATCATTCTCCAGAAGCTGCTCATTGACATTCGCCAGTGCCATTGCCGGAGATTCCCCGCTCTGCACGCGGTTGCGGATCAGGATCCTGGCGACCATCATGAACAGTGCCGCCGGTACGCCTTTTCCGGAAACATCTGCCATCACAAGTGCGATATGATCCTGGTCGATCAGGAAGAAATCATAGAAGTCCCCGCCGACTTCCTTCGCAGGTTCCATCATAGCATAGATATCAAATTCGCTGCGGTCCGGGAAGGCCGGGAACAGATGCGGCAGCTGACTTGCCTGAATAGCCTTTGCCATGCCAAGTTCCGCACCGAACCGTTCTTTTTCGGCAGTGACGGTCCTGATCTCCTCCATATAATTGATCGTCTTTTCCGACAGCTTCGCAAATGATTCGGCCAGTACCTCGATCTCATCCCCGGTCCTGTACGTATCTTCCATCATGAACTGCAGATTGCTGCCCCGCAGGGAAGCGATCCTCTCTGTGATCGTATTGAGCGGATTGACGATCCTCTTTGCCAGAGTCAGCGCAGCCCCGATCGCGCATACCAGTATGATTCCGAGCAGTATGAAGATCATATTCTGCGAACGAAGGGCATTTTTCCGGAACGTCCCGGTCGCATCTGCATTGATCGAATCGTATTGTTCCTGCATCAGGCGGGCGGGCATCTGCACAGCCTCCGTCTCCACAGCGGACAGGACCGCCCATCCTACTGTCGGCAGGGGAGCTCCTGCCATATAATATGCCTTATCTGCGATATGCACGGTTCGGACACCGGTGTCTTCTTTCATGGCATCCGTTACAAGATCCGCAAGTTCCTCATATTCGGACAGGCGCAGGTCCATGGCATGCTGCGTATCCTTCACCTCAAACATTCCCTGCCCTTCCGGAGCAAACAGAACGTGACCGTACTGGTTCACAATGAAGGTAAAACCGGTCTTTTCATCTCCGGAAGACGCAACTGCCTGCTGCATGTTGTCCAGAAACAGATCCGCCCCGGCGACCGCAGCCAGTTTTCCTCCCGCGTATACCGGGATCGAACAGACAATACCGATGTTCCCGGTAAATGCATCCAGTTCCACATCTGAAAAAAACAGACCGCCCTTCTCCTTTGCCCCGGTATACCAGGGACGCTGCCGGACCCGGAATTCCTTCAGTTCCCCGTTTTCCTCATATTTGCTGCCGGATGCGTCATCCACGATCAGGAATAACCCGTTTTCGGTTCCGATAAAGCAGGAATTGATTCTCGCGGATGCGAACATGGTCTCCATCATATCCGCCATATTCCCGATCAGTCCCGCTTCCTTCCATACCTCCGGGGAATTGATCTCCACACCATTCTCAGCCAGAAGCTGTGCCGATACACTGCCGTCCATGGCCGGATCCGGCGGTGCAGTCTTTACCGAAGAATAGTACCAGGGCTTCTCATACAGCTTCCCGGCATATTCTCCCAGCATCGTCACTTCGCCCTTCAGCTCGCCGAATACCGTATCGGCAATATACGCCTCAAGGTCTATGCTGGTCCCCAGACTCTTTTCAATGACCGAATCCATTGTAGAGGAAATGATCTCCTCCATGGCAGAATGCTGCTTTTCATTCGTCTCCGCTACGAGCGAACGCAGCTGCCGGGTCTGATACATTACGACCGCCGCAAAGGCTGCCGCTACAATTATGATCGTAATAAGGACCAGATTGAAGATCTTCTGCTGAAGACCTCCGATCACCAGATTTTTAATCTTTTTCATTCAGCAATTCCTTCAGTGTCTCCATGATCGCCGGAATATCATAGGGTTTCGCAAGATGTCCGTTCATCCCCGCTTCCAGCGCGGTCTTCCTGTCTTCCTCGAATGCGTTGGCCGTGACCGCAATGATCGGTATACCGGCTTTGCGTTTGTCGTCCATCGACCGGATCCGCTTCGCAGCTTCATATCCATCCATTACCGGCATCTGGATATCCATCATGATAATGTCATAATATCCGGCCGGAACCGTCTCCATCTTTTCCACTGCCTCGGTACCGTCGCCAACGATCTCGACCTCCAGTCCCGCTTCCGTCAGGATAGCTTCCGCGATCATCTGGTTCATCTCATTGTCTTCCGCCAGCAGGATGCGCTTTCCGGCAAAATCCGGTGCTTCCTTCAGCGCACCTTCCTTTTCTGCCGAAGGAGCCTGGGCGATCCGGCAGGGAAGCTCCACGATAAACTCACTGCCCTTTCCCTGGACGGAATGTACCGTGATGGTGCCTTTCATCATATCCACTATATTTTTAGTGATCGACATGCCCAGACCGGTACCCTGAATTCCGCTGACCGTGCTGGTCTTCTCACGCGTGAATGCGTCAAAGATCGTCTTCTGAAATTCCTCACTCATCCCGATCCCGTTATCCCTGATGCGGAACTCGAACCAGGCTGTTTCCGGAGAAGGTGACGGCTTCTCAGTCACCCGGAACCAGATCGATCCCCCCTGCGGGGTAAATTTGACCGAGTTTGTGAGAATATTCAGAAGCACCTGGTTCAGACGGAGTTTATCTGTCATGATGTACTCATGCTCTACATCCTGCGTTTCAATAGACAGTTCCTGCTGTTTGGCAGCTACATTCGGCTGTATGATCGTACGCAGATCATGAATCATGTCCGACAGACGGACCTGTGTTTCCTCAAGCGTCATTTTCCCGCTCTCAATGCGGCTCATATCCAGCACATCATTGATAAGCGAAAGCAGATGCTGGCTGGAAACGGAGATCCTGCCAAGATAATCCTGCACTTTTTCCTTATCGTCTATATGGGAGGATGCCAGTGTCGTGAATCCCACGATCGCATTCATAGGCGTGCGGATGTCATGGGACATATTGTTGAGAAAAGTCGTCTTGGCCCGGTTGGCCTGTTCGGCCACGGCCAGAGCATCCGACAGTGCCTTCTGGCTCCGGGCCAGCTCCCGGTTCTTTTCCTCAAGTTCGATTCGCGCTCTCTCCTTTTCTTTTATCTGTTTTCTGGTACGCCTGGTATCCCGTATAAGCAGCAGCACCACGCCTCCGACAACGGCAGAGATAACGGCAGCGAACAGTGCCATGTGATCCTTTATAATATCCCAGAAATCATAGGAATACAGACCGCCGGTATAACGATACGAAAGATTCTGGATATAATCACTGCCAAGCACATTGATGCCCCGGTTCAGAAGTTTCAGCAGGCCTTCGTTTCCGATCTCCACACCGAAGCACCGGTCATCACTGTTGCTGGTCTGGCGCAGGGAAAGGGCTTCATATTTCCGGTTCTTAAGCATGTCATTGGCCCGCAGGCCGTTCAGCGTTGTACATCCTTCTTTTCCCGAGATCACTGCCGACAGGCATTCGTCGATCGAAGGATACAGCGTGATCTGCGCATCCGGATAATTGGTGCGGATGTAGTAATACTGCATCCGGTTATTCTCATTGACCGCAAAGTGACTGATCGTCTCGTCTGTAAATTCGCCCTTAAAGACAAGCTCCGTGGAGGCTGAGGCGACCGGACTTGACTGATAGATTCCGTTTTCCTCCGAGTAGTACAATCCTCCGCCTACGGGAAACGCCACATCGATCGTGCCTCTTGCCATATCTGCGATCATCTCATCATAGCTGTTATACCCGCAGTAGGTGACGGTCACATCCGACATGCCCAGTCCGTTCAAAATAGCGGGAATAATATCCCTGACCATACCGGTAGGCTTACCTTCATCATCTGTATCACAGTACGGAAGGTAGTTCTCCAGATAGCCGACATTTATCGAAGAATGCTCCTCCATCCACTTCCGTTCCGCAGACGAGAAAGCCCTTGCCGTTACACTGAAAGAATAGTATTTCGCGCTGAGTGAATTGATATAATTCGGTTCTTCCGTCTCCAGGAGTGACTGCGCCATGTTCAGCTCCGCCAGAAGATCCTCACGATGTTTATTGACACACAGATAATAATCCGAAGTTCCGAAAGAGCAAAGGACTTCCGCATGTTCCCTTCCGCGCGCTCCGTTGCTCTCGACAGCCAGAATATCGATGTCGTGTGCATCAAATGCATCAAACAGATCTGTGAACTCCGGATAAACAGCTACTTCCGCCGCAATACCGTGTTCCTTCAGATATCCTTCCAGTACACCGACCATCGCGCTGTCCAGCACCCCGATCAGAGTGCCGTTCAGAGTAGAAAGCTCCGTCGTCAGTTCTATATCCGAATCATGCTTCAGCAGGTAGTAGGCTTCCCTGCCCATGACCGCATCCGGATAGCTGATCAGAGAGGTCCTGTCCTCTCTCCACGCCAGTCCTGCAAGGAGATCGATCTCCCCATCCAGGAGCATCTGATAAAGATCTCCGAAACCACCGTACACATACTCATACCTCCAGCCCGTATATTCAGACAGCTTTTGATAATATTCATATGCATAACCGGTCTTTACCGCACCCTCCTGCGCGCCTTCCTGGAATATTTCATTTTCATAATAGCCGACCCGCACAGTTTCCGTCCCGGCATCTGCATGTGCAGCAGGGCAGAAGATGAAAAGCAGAATACATGCGAAAAAAGCCGCCGCAGGAAATCTCTTTACAGAAAAACTGCGCTGATCCGCCGGTCTTGATCTCATTGTCAGGCACTTCCTTTCCATCATGTTTTCCTCTCAGCCGGGGAGTCCCCCGCCACTGCACTGTTTCTCCATATCTTATGTATTGTACCATATCGGTTTATGGAATTGAATATGCCATTTCCGGCAAATCCCGTAAAAAAATTAACGGATGTACAACGCCTGCCGCAGCAGAAAAAGTGTATATAAATACAGTTTTCTTTTCCGCTTATTGACGAACGACCCGGGAAAAAGGTAAGATAAAGATGTTAAGGAGAAATTCATGAAAGGCGGTGAGTTATCATGGCCGTTGACAAGGCTGCAGATCAGATTCTGCGAATGGAGCATATTACAAAGCAGTTCGGTTCGGTATATGCAAACCGTAATATCACTTTTGATGTGCGTGCAGGAGAAGTACATACCCTGCTGGGAGAAAACGGCGCCGGAAAAAGCACTTTGATGAATGTGCTGTTCGGACTTTACCAGCCGACAGCCGGCGATATATATGTGAGGGGTCAGAAAGTAAAGATCGAATCCCCGGCACAGGCAGTAAAACTCGGCATCGGCATGGTCCATCAGCATTTCATGCTCGTCGAAGCCATGACGGTATTTGAAAACATTATTCTCGGGGACACCCGTTCCGCCGGAATCTTTATCGACCGGAACGCCCGCAGAAAGGAGATCCTGGAACTGTCTCAAAAGTACGGTCTGGATGTGGATCTTGACCTGCCGGTCACCGAGCTGGCAGTCGGTGCTCAGCAGAGGGTCGAGATTCTCAAAGCTCTTTACCGTGGATGTGATGTGCTTGTTCTCGATGAGCCGACTGCCGCTCTTACCGATGTAGAGGTGGAAGGTCTTTTTGAGATCATGAACAAGCTCAGAAGCGAGGGTAAGAGCATCATCTTCATCAGCCACAAGATGCGGGAAGTTCTCCGTGTATCTGACCGCATCACCATTCTTCGCGCCGGAGAGACAGTGGTGACGGTCGATATCGGGGAACTGACCGGTGAAGACCTGGCTACCATGATGATCGGACGCCAGCTGGTGCGTTCCCAATATACAAAAGCAGAATCCAAAGAGGAGATCGTCGCGGTCCTGGACCATGTAAGCTATCACAAGAATTCCAAACACAACGGCCTGAATGATGTCTCTGTGAATATCCGCAGAGGAGAGATCGTCGGGATCGCCGGCGTGGACGGGAACGGCCAGAGCCAGCTGGCAATGCTGCTGACCGGCAACATCGCTCCTGACGAAGGCTCCATGGAGCTGAAGAATTCAAAGGTGGCCGTCTTTGATCCGAACGCCTTTATTCAGGAGAATGTCGCCCACATCCCGGAGGACCGCAACAAATCCGGCCTGGTCGGCAATATGTCCGTTGCTGATAACCTGGTCCTCAAGATCACCAAAGATAAACGTTTCTCCGACGGAAACGGATTTCATCTGAAGAAAAAAGCGATCCGGAGCTACGCTCTCGAAATGAAGGAAAAATACGACATCCGCTGTTCTTCCGTTGATCAGGAGGCCCGAAATCTCTCCGGCGGCAATCAGCAGAAAGTCATCCTCGCCAGAGAGCTGGAAGCCGCTCCCGATCTTCTGATCGCGGTACATCCCACCAGAGGCCTGGATATCGGCGCGACCCGCTTTATCCATGACACTGTGATCGCACAGCGCGATATAGGTGCCGGCGTCCTCCTGATCTCTGCGGACTTCGACGAGATCCTGGAAGTATCCGACCGTATACTGGTCATGTTTGAGGGAAAGATCATGGGTGAATACTCCGGAAAGAACCCGCCGATCGACGAGATCTCTCTGGCAATGGCAGGAAAGTGAGGTGACAGGCAGAATGAAAAGAAAAGACTTTGGAGCACTGATCATCGTTCCTGTACTCTCCATTATCATTTCGTTCCTGATCGGCTGCATCATCATCGCCGCTCTGGGAGCCAGCCCTGCAGAGGCTCTGCGTTATCTGTGGAAGGGCGCTTTCGGAAATATCCGAAATCTCGGCACGACTTTTTCGCGTTCGACGCCCCTGATCTTCACGACCCTGTGCGCGTGCTTTGCTTACCGCTGCGGAGTCTTCAATCTGGGCGGTGAAGGACAGTTTCTGATCGGATCGATCCTCGCCTGCTATATTGCGACAAAGAGTCCTCTGACCGGTGTGCCGGCAATGCTGCTGTGCGCTCTGGCGGGTGCTGCCGGCGGCGGTCTGTGGGCTGCGGCAGCAGGCCTGCTGAAGATCTGGCGCGGACAGAATGAGATGATCATCACGATCATGCTGAACTATGTGGCGACCCTGCTGATGGGCGTGGTCTATACGAACTGGCTGCGTGACGGAAGCGTACCGCAGACGATCGCCGTTCCGGATGAGACCAAGCTTCCGTCGTTCCTCGGTCTGCGGGCGACCATTGCTTTCCCCGTCGCGATTCTGGTCGGCATTGCAGTCTTCTATTTCCTGTTCAGTACCTCAGGCGGTTTCCAGCTGCGGGCTGTCGGGCTCAACATGACGGCCGCGAAGGTCAACGGCTTCAACGTGAAGCGCTACATCATGATGAGTTTTATCGTTTCCGGTGCGATCGCCGGCCTGGGTGGCGCGCTGGAGCTTCTCGGCACCCAGCTTCGCCTGATCAACGGTTTCGGAGCCGGGTACGGCTTTGACGGTGTCGCGATGGCTCTGATCGCCAGTCTCCATCCGATCGCCGGAATCGTGGTCGCAATATTCTTTGCGGCGCTGCGAGTCGGTTCCACGACCATGCAGACCGCGACCGGCGTTCCGACCAGCGTTTCCGATATCATTCAGGCTCTCGTAATTGTCTTTACCGTAGCCGGCATGGCCATGGTGAAACTTCCGGAATTCAAGAACCGGTTCCTTCGCAAGGCCGGAATGGAGGGGTGAATATGGGAACCTTTTTAGCAAACCTGATTCTTGCAGGTGTCCGAATGGCGTCTCCGCTGATCTTTCTCTCTCTTGCCGAACTGTATTCCCAGCGTGCGGGACTTGTCAACATCGGCATTGAAGGGATCGCTGCGATCGGCTCACTCACCGGTTTTCTGGTCAGCCTGATCACCGGAAGTCCGCTCCTGGGCGTGCTCGCAGGAGCCGCAGCAGGCATTCTTGTAAATATGATCTTTGCCTATGCCACGGTCACGCTCTGCGCGGAGCAGATCGTTTACGGCATGGCGATCAATATCTTTGCACCGGCACTGGCCGCCTTTATCTACCGGGTCTACTTCGGATCGGGCAGTGAGCTTGTTCAGGCGGGACTGATGGGAACCTTCAAGAATATGCTTGGTATCAAGAGCAATCATTTTCTCGTGAATCTGTTCCTGGATCAGACCCCGATGGTCTATCTGGCATTCATACTGGTCATTGTGACCGCAGTTTATTTCACACGCACGAAATCCGGACTGAACTACAAGGCGGTCGGTGAATATCCGAAGGCCGCTGCAACGCTCGGCATCAATGTGATCGGCATCAAGTATCTGTCCTGCGTTATCTGCGGTGCCCTCGCCGGTATCGGCGGCGCATATCTGACCACCTGTTACTCAAGGACCTATGTAGACGGAAACATTGCCGGCCGAGGCTTCATCGCTCTGGCCGCCGTTATCTTCGGACGCTGGAATCCCGGAGGCGTTCTGATCGCCTGCCTGTTCTTCGGTTTCTGCGACGCTCTTCAGATCCGTCTGCAGCTGATCAACAACACGCTCCCGTATCAGTTCTTCCAGATGATCCCCTATGTGGCCACCATCGTGGTCCTGGCCATCATCGGTGCAAAAAAGGCCGGTCCCAAGAGCAGCGGCCAGCCTTATCGCAAAGAGGAGCGCTGATCTTAACAGACAGGATAGATTCCGCAATTGCCTGCCATGCCTTTTCCGACCTTCAGTCAGGGCATGCGCAGACAGAAGCGAAACCTATATAATGTAACTGAAAACGGTCTCACATCAGATTTACCCAAAAGGAGGAAAACATGAACAGAAAATGGATCGCAATGACGCTCGCAGGTGCTATGATCGCTTCTATGGCTCCGGCCTTTACAGCGTATGCCGACGATACCCGCACAGTCGCTATGATCTGTGACTCCAGCATCTCCGACGGCGGCTGGGGAATGGCCTGCTACAACGCAATGATCGATGCAGCGGAAAGATGCGGCTGGGAGACCATGTACTCTGACAGCATTGCACAGTCTGCATATTATGACACGATCGTATCCTACTGTGATCTGGACGTAGACATGATCTATGCGCCGGGCAACCAGTACACAGATGCTGTCCTGCAGGCAGCGGAAGAATATCCGGACATCGCGTTTGCACTGCTCAACGGCAATGAAGCTACTCCTGAAAAAGCAGCCAACGGAAATGTTTCTTCACTTCTTCCCGACGCCACACAGATCGGCTGGATCGCCGGCGCTCTGGCAGGTCTGATGACCGAAAGCGGGACCATCGCCTTCATCGGAGGCATGGAGCTGGACACCACCCTTGCAAAGTATGACGGTTACGGAAAAGCTGCCGCTTATGTTGCAGAAGCGAACGGAAAGAGCGTAACACTTCTGGACCCGGTGTACTCCGGTGATTTCTCCGCTTCCGATAAAGGAATCGAATTTGCGAAGGCAATGATCGACCAGGGCGCAGATGTATTCTTTGGTGATGCATCCGCTGTTGACTCCGGCGCCCGCCAGGCGATCGACGAAGCAAATGAAGCAAACGGCGCGATCAAGATCTACGACATTGCGCAGCCGACCGATCTGCTTGGCCAGAACCCCTGCGTCATCGGCAGCCAGGTAACAGACAATGCAGGCCTGATTGAACTGAGCATGAAGGCTGTTGAAGAAGGAACTTTCGGCGGCGAGACTCTGTTTGGAACTCTGCAGAACGGCGTGCTTTCCGCTGGTGAAGTGAATACGGAGATCGTTCCGGAAGATGTACAGACTGCATATGCGGGCTATATCGAAGAGATGAAAGCCGGCACATTCATGCAATGATCACAAAGCGGCCCCGGGGGAGCAGTTCAGCCTCCCCGGGGCCGCTGTATTTTTTCTGTTCAGGAACGTTCTGACGTTCTTGCCGTGCCATGCCCGGCACAGATCGCTTTCTTAGTTCATATCCACTGCAAACAGACCGCCGGCTCCTCCCGAATGAAGAAACAGCACGCGGTCATCCGGTCCGAACGCTCCCTCCGCTGCCATTTCCAGCAGTCCCGCAAAGGCTTTGCCGGTATATACCGGATCCAGGAATATTCCTTCTTTTTCTGCCATGACCCGGACCGCTTCATTCCCCTGTGGCGAGGCGATGGCATAACCCGGACCGCACATATCCCGGAGATGATAGTCCTCCGGGGTGATGGTCACATCCGCTTCCATGAGTCCGGCTGTTTCCCGCATCAGCGCAGGCGTGATCGTCTCAAAAGGATCTGTATCCACCATCATGCCATACACTTCCGTCCCCGGCAGAAACAGCTTTGCTCCAAGAGCCAGTCCGGCCATGGTTCCGCCGCTTCCCTCAGCACAGATCAGATGGGTAAACCGCTGCGTCTGCTGCTTCGCGATCTCCCCGGCGCAGTCCACATATCCAAGAGTCCCCAGCGCATTGGATCCCCCGCACGGAATCTTATAATATGGCAGGCCCGTCTCCTCTCCCACCGCATCCATTTCTTTATAGATATCGGCATAATCATCGGTGTCCATCAGCCGCACATCTGTCCCCATCAGGTACTCCAGCAGCTGATTGCCGAGCCGCTGCGTAACACCGCGCTTCTTCAGGATCAGGATCGCTTTCATTCCGACCTTTCCCGCAGCTGCGGCAGTCAGCATGGCATGATTGGACTGCGCCTGACCGGTGGTAAAGACGATCTGTGCTCCTCGCTGCTTCGCGTCCGCCAGAAGAAATTCCAGTTTTCTGGTCTTGTTGCCTCCAAGCCCCAGCCCGGTCAGATCGTCCCGTTTGATATAAACATTTGTGTGAAGCATTTCACTGATATTATTCAGCCTCTGTATAGGCGTCGGAAATACTCCGAGCGAAATCCGCGGAAAATCTTCCGGTTTTCTCATTTCATTTCCTCCTTGCTCCGATATCCGGATACACTCATTTCATCAGCTGCTCCAGCTCATCGATGGCTTTCCCGAATACCTCCAGCGCCTCGTCAACGGGGCGGGAAGTGGAAAGATCGACCCCTGCGATCCGAAGCAGGCTGACCGGATCGGACGTACATCCGCTCTTCAGGAAGGTCAGATAGGGCTTTACCGCCGATTCTCCTTCCTCCAGGATCCGGTGCGCGATGGCCACAGCCGCTGCAAAGCTGGTTGCATACTGATACACATAGAAGTTGTAGTAAAAATGCGGAATCCGGCACCATTCATAAGCGATCAGGGGATCCGACACCATCTCACTGCCGAAATACTGTCTGTTCAGTTCCAGATATGTTTCGCTCAGAAGCTGCGCAGTCAACGGTGTGCCTTGCTGTGCAAGCATGTTTGTTTTCCGTTCGAATTCCTCGAACATCGTCTGCCGGAACAAAGTCCCCTTGAAGCTGTCAAGATAGTGATTGATCAGATACGCCTTTTCCTTCTTATCCTTTGCGCGCTGCAGCAGGTATTCCAGAAGAAGCACTTCATTGGTGGTCGATGCCACTTCCGCGACAAAGATCTTATACCGGGAATTCAGCAGGGACTGGCTGTGGGTGGAGTACCAGGTATGCATGGAATGGCCCATTTCATGGACCAGTGTAAATACGTCAGCCAGTGTATCCGTATAATTTAAAAGCATGTACGGATGCACACCGTATACCCCCGAGGAATATGCTCCGGAGCGCTTCCCTTCGTTTTCCTTCACATCGATCCAGCGGTTGTCATAGGCTTCCCGGACCACCGAAACATACTCTTCACCAAGAACGGACAGGGCATCCAGGGAGATCTGCTTTGCCTCCTCGTAGGAGATTCTGCGATCATAGTCGCTGACCATGGGAACATACACATCATACATGTGAAGCTGCTCAACGCCCAGCAGCTTCTTCCGCAGCGCCACATACCGGTGCATCTTGTCCATACCCCCGTGCACGCTGTCAAACAGGCGGTCGCACACCGCCGGATCCACATGGTTGGCGTCCACCGCTGCTTCAAAGGCAGAAGGATATTTTCTTGCACGCGCATAGAAAAGCTGCTGCTTCACCTGTCCATCGTACAGCGCAGCCCACGTGTTTGCGAACTCACTGTATCTCGTATAGAATTTTTCAAATACCGCTTTGCGAAGCTCCCGGTCCGGCGACTTCTGCAGCGGTACGAACCGGCCGTTGCTGATCTGGATCTCATTGCCGTCCCGGTCCGTTACCGAAGGAAACTTCAGATCCGCATTTGCCAGCATTCCAAACCCGTTGGAGGGTGCCTGTGCCATCTCTCCGGCACTGGCCAGGAGCTGTTCCATCTCCTTGCTCAGCGAATGCGCGCGCATTCTGACGATCTCCCGGATCGTCACTTCGTACGCTTTCAGTTCCGGCTGCTCTTCGAAGAAACGCTTCAATTTCTCCTCCGGTATCGCCAGGATCTCCGGTTCCAGAAAAGCCAGTTTTTCCATGATCTGGACCCAGAGGCTCTGCACCTTCAGCATGAGCGCCTGATACTGCGCATTTCCGGTGTCCTCGTCATGGCGCATATGAGCATATCCTTCTGTCCGGTCCAGTTTCAGGATGCATGCCTCATAGGCTTTCATCACTCCAAGCAGTTCTTTGGCACTCTGT
>CACZZH010000021.1:0-1038 GCA_902785635.1 uncultured Lachnospiraceae bacterium | reverse complement strand
CTTTCCTTCAAAGGATGCCGTCTGCTCTGCAAGAGCGCAGGCCTCCTTCAGTTCCTTTTCCCAGGCATCTGAATCCGGAAAAATATCCTCCAGACGCCAGGTAAGCTCTTCAGGCACCTCACTTCTTTTCGGCAATCTTTCTTCCATAACAAATGTTATCTCCTGCTGCTTTTTATTCGCCCATTTTTTCGTTCAGCATCCGCACCAGCTCATCTGCATCAACACCGTGTACAGCAGCCGCCTCTTCGATCGTCTCCATCTGGGATGACGGGCAGCCCAGGCAGTGCATGCCGATCCCCAGCAGGATCGGAGCCGCTGCATCTATATTCATGTTCAGAAGTTCACCGATCATTGTTTCCTTCGTTACCTGTGCCATTTTCTTTACCTCCTGATTTTTCATTTCTCTTCAGTGCTATTATGTCCGATATGGTTTTCTGAGTCAATATCTTATCCATACCAATCAGAAAGGCTGCCGTTCCTGCTGCAGCGATCCCGTCTGTCTACTACCGGATACGGGCCAGCACCGCCCGGGTGCATTCGTCTGTGGAGGCATTTCCTCCCTGATCCGGCGTGAGGGCCCTGCCTTCTTCCAGAACCTCTTCAATGGCCCGCAGAACGCTCCTTCCCCAGTCTTCCTTTCCGAAGAAATCAAGCAGCTGGGAGGCAGACCAGATCGCAGCCAGTGGATCAGCGATTCCCTTGCCGGCAATATCCGGAGCAGATCCGTGAATCGGTTCGAACATGGAAGGATATCTTCTTTCCGGATCGAGGTTGGCACCGGCTGCCAGCCCCATGCCCCCGGCGATGGCTGCGCCGAGATCCGTCAGGATATCCCCGAACAGGTTGGAAGTCACCACGATCTCAAAGCGGGCCGGATCCTTTACCATGAACATGGCCGCAGCATCCACCAGCAGGGAACTCGTCTGCACATCCGGGTATTCCTTTCCTACTTCCGCAAAGATTCGGTCCCAGAAGACCATAGAGTAATTCAGTGCATTCCCTTTGCTGATGCTGGTAAGCGTCTTCTTCTCTTTCCGG
>CACZZH010000020.1 GCA_902785635.1 uncultured Lachnospiraceae bacterium | reverse complement strand
CGTGCTCTCGACGGGGAGGAACCGGTCTGTGAACTGGCAAGGATCATCGGCGGTGTGGAGATCACGGATACAGTGATCCGGAGCGCGCGGGAGATGCGCGGCGCCGCGGTGCAGACCAGAGAGCGTCTGCGCCTGGGAAAACGATCAGCAGAAGCAGTCGTATGACCTTTGGATAAAGAAAAGGAGAAGTTATGGGAAGCACAGTATATGCAAAAAATGAAGAGTTTCATCTGAAGATCCACGAGGGCGATGTGGGGAAATATGTTATTCTGTGCGGGGATCCGGGCAGATGTGAGAAGATCGCCCGTTACTTTGATGATGCGGTATTTGTCGGATCCAACCGGGAATATACGATCTACAACGGTACTCTGGACGGGACACCGGTAAGTGTATGCAGCACCGGAATTGGAGGACCTTCCGCAGCGATCGCGCTTGAGGAGCTGGTCCACTGCGGCGCCCATACCTTTATCCGGGTCGGGACATCCGGTGGAATGGATCCGGATGTGATCGGCGGTGATCTTGTGATCGGTACCGGAGCCATCCGTATGGAAGGGACATCAAAGGAATATGCACCGATCGAATATCCGGCGGTCGCGGATCACCATGTTGTAAATGCCCTGGAAGAAGCGGCAAAGGAAGCCGGAGTGCGTTATCATGTGGGCGTACTGCAGTGCAAGGACAGCTTTTACGGCCAGCACAGTCCTGATACAATGCCGGTCTCCTATGAACTGAAGGATAAATGGAATGCATGGGTAAGGTGGGGCGCACTGGCCAGTGAAATGGAATCCGCTGCCCTGTTCATCGTCGGCAGTGTCCGCCGGGTCCGTGTGGGAAGCATCATGACGGTGTTTGCGAACCAGACCAGACGTGAGATGGGACTGGATGATCCCATGAGCCTTGACAGCCAGAATGCGATACGGGTGTGCGTGGATGCGATGCGCAGGCTGATCGTATGGGATAAAAAGAGTTTGCACTCATAAAGAAATGTAATATAATAATTGATAGATGCGAACGGATTTGTAAAGGAAATATGCGGCTTTCGCTGTGCAAATCATTTTGCTGGCGGCTATATCATACAGCTTCGGTTTAAGGGAGGATGCATTCTATGAAGAATATTCTGTTTGTGGCATCGGAGGGTGTTCCGTTCATCAAAACAGGAGGACTTGCAGATGTGGTCGGATCGCTGCCTAAGTGCTTCAATAAGGAAGAGTATGATGTGAGAGTCATCCTTCCGAAATACATGTGCATGAGTGACGAGTGGAAGAACCAGATGAATTACCTCACGCACTTTTATATGGATCTGGCATGGCGTTCACAGTACGTTGGAATCCTGGAGATGGAATACGAAGGGATCCAGTTCTATTTTATTGACAATGAATATTATTTTGCTGGACCCAGACCATATGGGAATATCTATCAGGATATCGAGAAATTTGCCTTCTTCTCGAAGGCTGCGCTCTCTGCCCTGCCTGTGATCGGTTTTAAGCCGGATATTATACACTGTCACGACTGGCAGACCGGCCTGATTCCGGTATTCCTTAAGGACAAGTTCCACGAAGGAGAATTCTTCCGTGATATCAAGTCTGTGATCTCGATCCACAACCTGAAATTCCAGGGCGTGTGGGATATGAAAACGGTGCGCGATATCACAGGGCTGCCGGCATATTACTTTACACCGGACAAGCTGGAAGCTTATGGGGATGCCAACTATCTGAAAGGCGGTATCGTTTACGCAGACGCGGTTACCACAGTGAGCCGCACCTACGCGGAGGAGATCAAGACTCCTTTCTATGGAGAACGCCTGGATGGTCTGATGCGCGCAAGGTCCAATGCTCTCACCGGTATTGTGAACGGCATTGATTATGATGTGTTCAATCCCGAGACAGATGAATACATCGAAAAGAACTACAGTGCCCGCAACTTCCGCAAGGAGAAGATCAAAAACAAACGGGCTCTTCAGAAGGAGCTTGGCCTTGAGCAGGATGACCGCAAATTCATGATCGGCATCGTTTCGAGGCTGACGGATCAGAAGGGCTTCGATCTGATCGCGTATATGATGGATGAAATGTGCCAGCTGGATGTCCAGTTCGTTGTTCTTGGTACAGGAGAAGAACGGTACGAAAATATGTTCCGTCATTTTGCATGGAAGTATCAGGGCAAGGTCTCCGCGAACATTTTCTACTCAGAGGAGCTCTCCCATAAGATCTACGCTTCCTGCGATGCATTTCTGATGCCGTCACTGTTTGAACCCTGCGGTCTTTCCCAGCTGATGAGCCTTCGCTACGGGACGATTCCGATCGTCCGGGAGACCGGCGGACTGAAGGATACGGTAGAGCCTTACAATGAGTATGAGAGTACCGGAACAGGCTTCAGCTTCGCAAATTATAATGCGCATGAGATGCTGTATACTATCAAGTATGCGATGGATGTGTACTATAACCGTAAGCGGGAATGGAACAAACTGATCGACAGGGCTATGGCCATGGACTTCTCCTGGAATACATCTGCACGGGAATATGAGAAGCTTTATGACCAGATGCTGGGATGGTAATGCCCTGTTGTATGGAATATATGGCAGGATGTAATGAATCCCTTTGTTTTGGCTAATTAATACTTGAATTTTACCAAGGGATTCGTTAGAATGGGAAAGAATTAATGTTATTTATTTATTCAGGAGGAATGAAAACATGGCTGTAAAAGTTGCTATTAATGGTTTTGGTCGTATCGGTCGTCTTGCATTCAGACAGATGTTTGGTGCCGAGGGCTTCGATATCGTTGCCATCAACGATCTTACTTCCCCGAAAATGCTTGCTCATCTGCTGAAATATGACTCCACTCAGGGCAGATATGAAAAGGGCGACACCGTTGTTGCCGGCGAAGATTCTATCTGTGTAGACGGAAAAGAGATCAAGATCTACGCTATTCCGGATGCAAACAATGCACCGTGGGGCGAGCTTGGTGTTGACGTAGTTCTGGAGTGCTCCGGTTTCTATGCTTCCAAGGCAAAAGCACAGGCTCATATCAATGCCGGTGCTAAGCACGTAATCATTTCCGCTCCGGCTGGAAATGACCTTCCGACGGTTGTTTATAATGTAAACCATGAAACTCTTACCAGCGAAGATAAGATCATCTCTGCTGCATCCTGCACCACCAACTGCCTGGCTCCGATGGCAAAGGCTCTGAATGACCTTGCTCCGATCAAGTCCGGTATCATGTGCACGATCCATGCTTACACCGGCGACCAGATGACTCTGGACGGCCCGCAGAGAAAAGGCGATCTGAGAAGATCCCGCGCTGCAGCTGTGAATATCGTTCCGAACAGCACCGGTGCTGCAAAGGCAATCGGTCTGGTTATCCCGGAACTGAACGGCAAGCTCATCGGCGCTGCACAGCGTGTTCCGACTCCGACCGGATCCACCACGATCCTGAACGCAGTAGTAGAAGGCAACGTTACCGTTGACCAGATCAACGCTGCTATGAAGGCTGCTTCTAACGAATCCTTCGGCTACAACGAGGATGAGATCGTTTCCAGCGATATCATCGGCATGAGATTTGGTTCTCTGTTCGATGCTACCCAGACCATGGTTCTTCCGCTTGAGAACGGAACCACACAGGTTCAGGTTGTTTCCTGGTATGACAATGAGAATTCTTACACCAGCCAGATGGTTCGCACCATCAAGCACTTCGGCAAACTGCTTGGTGCCTGAGAATAAACGGATGACCAGATGATGTGCCGGTGCATTTCAAAGGAACCGGTATATTGAAGAATGACTCATAAAGGGTCCGGTCTGAAAGGACCGGGCCCTTCTTTTATAGGATGAGAAGGAGAGATTATTATGGGACTGAACAAAAAATCCGTTGATGATATCAATGTACAGGGCAAGAGAGTCCTGGTACGCTGTGACTTCAACGTTCCTCTTAAGGAAGGAAAGATCACGGATGAGAATCGTCTTGTTGCGGCACTTCCTACCATTAAGAAGCTGATCGCCGACGGCGGAAAAGTGATCCTGTGCTCCCACCTTGGCAAGCCCAAGGGAGAACCGAAGCCGGAACTTTCTCTTGCTCCGGTAGCAGCACGTCTTTCCGAGCTTCTCGGACAGGAAGTGAAATTTGCAGCAGATGACAATGTTGTAGGTGAAAATGCCAAAGCTGCAGTGGAAGCAATGAAGGATGGAGATGTGGTCCTTCTGCAGAACACCCGTTACAGAAAAGAAGAGACCAAGAACGGCGAGGAATTCAGCAAAGAGCTGGCTTCCCTGGCGGATGTATTTGTAAATGATGCATTTGGTACAGCCCACAGAGCACACTGCTCCAACGTTGGTGTGACCGAATATATCGATACCAATGTTGTCGGATATCTGATGCAGAAAGAGATCGATTTCCTCGGCAAGGCGGTTGAGACGCCGGTACGTCCTTTCGTAGCGATTCTGGGCGGAGCAAAGGTTGCCGACAAACTGAACGTGATCTCCAATCTGCTGGAGAAATGCGATACGCTGATCATCGGCGGCGGCATGGCCTATACGTTCCTGAAAGCAAAAGGATATGAAGTAGGTAAATCTCTTCTGGACGAGACCAAGATCGATTACTGCAAAGAGATGATCGAGAAGGCAGAGAAGCTTGGAAAGAAGCTTCTGCTTCCGGTAGATACCGTTGTGACGGCACAGTTCCCGGATCCGATCGATGCGCAGATCGAGACTGAGACCGTAGATTCCGACAAGATCCCGGCTGACAAGATGGGTATGGATATCGGACCGAAGACGATCGAACTGTATGCGACTGCAGCAAAAGAGGCAAAGACAGTCGTATGGAACGGACCGATGGGTGTGTTTGAGAATCCGATTCTTGCTAAGGGCACCAAAGCTGTAGCGGCTGCTCTGGCTGAGACCGAAGCAACAACGATCATTGGCGGCGGAGATTCTGCTGCAGCTGTCAATCAGCTGGGCTATGGCGATAAGATGAGCCATATTTCCACCGGCGGCGGCGCTTCCCTTGAATTCCTGGAAGGAAAAGAACTTCCGGGTGTAGCAGCTGCGGATGATAAATAATTCATTCTTCATCGCGTAATACCCGTGACTTCAGTCATGGAATACGCGCGCAGTAACAAACTTGTCTTCATCGTGTAGTTCAAGCCCGCGATGAAGAATAAAAGCCTCCGGCGAGATGCCAGGGCTGCGCAAAGGAAGGTGCCAGCGGAGCTGGCGCGCAGCCCGGCAGCAAGAACGCCGGATGGCGTTCTTGACAAATTTAGAAGAAAAAGGAGAAAATCATGGCAAGAAGAAAGATTATCGCCGGCAACTGGAAAATGAACATGACTCCCACCGAGGCTAAGGCTCTTGTCGAACTGCTCAAGCCGCTCGTGGACAATCCGGAAGTGGATGTAGTTTACTGTGTTCCCGCGATCGATATCGTACCGGTAGTGGAAGCTGTTAAAGGCACAAACGTTGAAGTTGGTGCTGAAAACATGTACATCGAAGAAAAAGGTGCTTACACCGGTGAGATCGCTCCGGCTATGATCGTTGACGCCGGCTGCAAATATGTCATCATCGGCCACTCTGAGAGACGTGAATATTTCTGTGAGAGCGATGCTTTCCTGAATAAGAAGGTGCTGAAGGCATTTGAACACGGCCTGACCCCGATTCTTTGCTGCGGTGAGACACTGGAGCAGAGAGAAGCAGGCGTTACGCTTGACTGGATCCGTCTGCAGGTGAAATCAGATCTGCTTGGCGTTACGGCTGAGCAGGCAGCTTCCATGGTCATTGCATATGAACCGATCTGGGCGATCGGCACAGGCAAGACCGCTACCTCTGATCAGGCTGAGGAAGTCTGCAAGGCGATCCGTGAGCTGATCTGCGAGATCTATGACGCAGATACTGCGGAAAAGATCCGTATCCAGTACGGCGGATCCATGAATGCAGGCAACTGCGCAGAGCTTCTTGCAAAACCCAATATCGATGGCGGCCTGATCGGCGGCGCATCCCTGAAGGCAGACTTCGGCAAGATCGTCAATTACAATAAGTAAACGACAGCATCAACATAAGACGGCGGTTAAACCGCAGAGTGCAGAGCCTCTTTCCATTGTTCTTATTCAGTGGAAAGAGGCTTTACAGATTATTCAGAATAAGGGACAGACATATATGTTGATAAACAGATTACTGGGGAAACGTTCAAACCGGGCAGGAGTGATGATCGCGGCGCTGTCGCTGCTTTTGTGCGGTAATGCTTACGGAGTGGAGAACCCTGATGGGGATCCCCTGAATATCGAGAACGGAACGCTCATGCCGGTCTTTACGGTCTCCGACCTTCGAGCTGAAGATTATACCAACGAGGAGAGTGACATCCTTCGTTACTGCGTGTATGTAGAGACCGACAATGACACGGATAATGACGGATTTGCGGACCTGGTAAAGGTGCTGGTGCAGGTGCCGCGCGCCGCGGCAGAGGGCCATTATAAAGCAGGAACGATCTATGATCCCACTCCGTATAATCCCGGAACCTATGAAAATGAGAATTATACAATACTCTACAATGAGGAACCGTTTGATTATGAGGATCTGTACCGGGACTGTGAAAAGAGGGAAAGCAAGGGAGAAATGAGCACGCTGGAAGCAGCAGCGCTGGTCCGTCCTGATAAAGACTGGAACTACATGGTGCCGATCTCCGGTGATGTTGGATACAGGGGTGCCCAGAATTATGACTATTATCTTGCAAGAGGTTATGCGGTCGTGGAGGCGGGAGGAATCGGGACGTACGGTTCGGAGGGGTTTGAACTGTGCAGTACCTTCCTGGAGAGAGACAGCCATAAGGCTGTAGTGGAATGGCTCACCGGGAAACGCAGGGCATTTACGGATAAAACAAACAGAATTGAGATCCGGGCGGACTGGTCCAACGGAAAAGTTGCGATGACCGGCGTTTCCTATGGGGGAACGATTCCTTTTGAAGTCGCCACTACAGGAGTGGAAGGCCTGGAGACGATCATTCCCATCGGAGGCATTGCAAGCTGGTATGATTATACCAATTCACAGGGCGTGCCTCTCGAAATGGACGTAAATTATGCAGATTATCTGGCTGCGGGCAACTGCGGCGGTACGTTTCTCGATGAAGACTGGACGGTCTCCAACAAGGAGTATGGCTCATGGCTGTGGCAGATCGCGCAGGATCAGGCACAGACGAACGGTAATTATGGCTGGATCTGGGAAGAGTCGGACTATTCGGATGACTGGGAGAAAATCAACTGCTCCGCGCTTGTGGTGCAGGGACTTAATGATTATAATGTGACGAGCCGGCATGCGGATCTGATGGCTCAGGCATTCGAAAAAGCCGGCAAGCCGGTCCATCTTGTGCTCCATCAGGATGGACATAACGATCTGATGGGGCGCATGGTGAACGGTGAGTTGTGGGAGGAGATCCTGAACCGCTGGCTGGCGCATTATCTCTACGGTGTGGAAAACGATGCTGAACAGCTTCCTTCTGTTCTCGCCCAGTCAAATGTGGACGGCAGCTGGAACGCCTATGACACATGGCGTGATTTCAATTATCTGGACCTCCCTGTATTCTATGAGGATGAACGGACGGTGGTGACAAGCGAAGGTCTGGCAGAAGCAGCAAATGCGTATATCGGAGCGGAGTATGGAGTGGATCACCGGGATGCCTATTATATCAGTCTTTCGGATCAGCACGCAGCCTACTATTCCTTAGATCTGCCGGAGAATTCAACGATCTACGGCGTTCCTGAGATCAATGTGCGGCTGTCAACGGATGCGGTCAGATATGAAGGGCTGATGATCACAGCGGTGCTGCTCGATGTCAGGGATGATGAAGCGCCTTTTGATGCCTTTATGCTGAAGGATGCCACTGGGAAGATTCTGCCGGTACGCGAGATCGGAGAAGTGGAAGGTCCATATGAAGGTTCTTATGAGAGCATAAAGGAGTATGTGCAGGACCGTACCATTGCAAAAACCGTTTCCTTTGGCTGGACGGATCTTGCCGACCCCGGACGCGGACCGGATTCAAAAGAATATGCGCAGTCTGCAGTTATGCAGGCGAACGAGTTTTACGACTACACGTTTTACATGCAGCCCACAGTTTACACTGTGGCGCCCGGCCATCATCTGATCCTGGTGCTGACAACATGGGATCCGTACCGCGTATTTCTGGATGAGAGTTTCGAAAACCTGGATTTTGATAAAGACATTGATTACGATTATTCTTTTGTGATCGACAACTCCGCGCTGCAGGCCAGAATGCCTGTCGCAGAATAAATCTTTAAGTGCCTTCTGCGCTCCGCCGGTTAGAAAAGGATTGCAGAAAACGGGCTCACGGGTCCTTTCAGGACTCCGTGAACCCGTTTTTTTGAAGTTTATCTTTGATTGCCTGAAAGCTTTCGGGACTGATCGCATGTTCGATCCGGCATGCATCCTCGGCAGCCGTTTTCGGAGATACGCCCAGACTGGTGAGCCAGTCTGTAAAGAATGTATGACGCTCATAGATCATCTCGGCGATCTTCTTCCCTGCATCGGTCAGATAAATAAAACCTTCCGGTGTAATATAGATCAGCTCCTTTTCCCTGAGATTCTTCATCGCCACACTGATGCTGGATTTTTTGAAGCCCATCTCATCGGCAATATCCACTGACCGGACTACCGGTTTGCAATGGCTGAGTACGAGGATCGCTTCGAGGTAATCCTCTGAAGATTCATTTGAGCGCATGGTCTGTCCCTCCAAAGTGTATTCGAAACAAAAGTTAGCATCTGCTAACAATAATAGCATGTGCCTGCCCTTTTGTAAAGAAAACATTCTTCAAATCCTTTGAAGGCGGAACCTTTCATGACATCCTCTTTCGATATGCATACGGTAAGCAGATGATCCGGAAGAGCATGTTCATAAAAGACAGCATCCTCCGGGGCATCGGGCAGTACATTGAAGGAGAGCAGATCGCGGGACAACCCCACGCCTGACAGTTTCAGATAGCTTTCTTTCCGGGTCCATATCCGCAGAAAAGCCTCGTTTCTTGCAGCATCCGTATCCTGGAACGCCAATGCTTTTCTTTCGGTCTCCGTAAAAAAACGCTGTGCGATCTTATCATAGTTTACACGGGTTTTTTCCACGTCGATACCGCATGGAACAGTTCCGCCGGCGAGGGCAGCATAGTTCCCGCTGTGTGAAAGATTGAAGTGAAGACCCGGATGGGTCGTCAGGAAAGGTTTGCCGTGAGGCCCTTCCTCAAGGATGAATATTTCCGGCTCGAGATGTGTTTCTTCCCTCAGAAAACGCATCAGAAGATAATCCGCCCCAAGGCAGAGAAGACGGTCTTTCTCAAATTTGCAGCGCAGGATCCGGTCTCTTCTCTTCTGCCAGGGTATTTCCCGGAATATTCTTTCGAAGAGTGCCGGGTCGCTGAAAGCACGTACATCCATGTAGCAGCATTTCATAACGGAACAGTCCTTTCTGTTTTTCCGGATTCGCAGTCGGGTTCCGGAATGATTATAGCACAAGGGATGCAGATCAATAAAGCATGCAGATCACGGTCAGATGATGGAAGTATATGGAAAATACATGGAAAATACATAGGATATCTTGCCTTTTTAAAAATTGATGCTATAATATTCACCGTAGTGCCTTGAATAAATATACATAGTCATGTATGTGAGCTGCCTGTTCACTGCATGCAGGGAGGAAACAGATGATGAAAAAATGGATCGCTTTATCGATGACTGCCGCTATGGTTCTTTCTATGGGAATGATCTCGTCTGCGGAGGATGCGTCTTTTAATACGGTTGCAGAAGGCAAACTGACGATCGGTACCAGCCCGGATTTTGCACCTTATGAGTTCTACCATATTGATGAGAACGGAACTCCCCAGCTGGCCGGATTTGACATTGCGCTTGCACAGCGGATCGCGGATGACCTTGGTCTGGAACTGAAAGTAGTGCCGATCGATTTCGGTGGAATCCTTACAGAACTTCAGAGCGGAAACATCGATCTGGGTATCTCCGGTTTCTCACCCACACCGGAACGGGCGGAAACCTTTGATTTCTCTGATCTTTACTATACCGGCGGACAGGCGTTCTGCGTAGCGATGGAGAATAAAGATGCATTCTCTTCCTACGAAGATTTTGCAGGCCTTTCCGTAGGCGCCCAGACCGGTTCGATCCAGTATGGACTTGCAGAGGAGAATACGCCGGATGCGAATATCGTTGGCCTTACAAAGGTGACAGATATCGTTATGGAACTGATCAACGGTACACTGGACGGTGCATTCATTGAAAAGGACGTTGCTCTTCAGTATGCGAAGAATTATCCGGATCTGTGCGTGCTCTGGGATGTGGAATTTGATTCGGAAGGTTCCGCGATCGCTCTGAAGAAGGGCAATGAAGGCCTTCTTGATGCTGTAAATGGTGTGATCGCGCAGGCTCTGGAAGACGGGTCCATGGGTGAGTACATCGAGGAGGCACAGGCACTTGCGTCTGATGAAGAAAACACGTATGAAGGTATGCTGGATGCCAACGGAGAAGTTGTCCAGGAAGCCGAGACGGAGTGAGATCTCCTGTGACTCCGGCTGTATAATGGCATAGAAGGCATATAGATCACAGAATGGACAAGGCTGTCGCATTGAAAGGTGACAGCCTTTTTATTCATCTTCATACTTTTAACTTTTAAGGTATGTAATGAAAAAATAAACGTTTCGCGGGCAGAACCTGCGGGAGAAACGATTATACGCTGTCCGGAATTACCGGGCGGCGCTCTGAGGAGAATGGATATGCAGATCAGTTTGGATAATTTTTCCAGGGTCATGAAATACGCACCGCTGTTCGGACGCGGTCTGGTGGTTACGGTGCTTCTGTCTCTGGTCACAGTGCTGCTTGGCTTTATTCTCGCATTTATTCTTGCAATGATGAGCCTTTCTTCAGTGAAGATCCTGCGCGCTGTGTCGACGGTGTATGTACAGATCGTAAGATGTACGCCTATGATGGTACAGGTTTTGATCATGTATTATCTGCTTACGGGCATCATCTCATTTCCGCGGGTATTTCTGTTCGGTTATATCGAAGTGGGCAGGTTCATTCCTGCGGCGATCTCTCTGGCTCTGAACAGCGGCGGATATATGAGCGATGTGATCCGCGGCGGTATTGAAGGTATTGACCAGGGACAGACGGAAGCGGCAAGAAGTCTGGGGATGACAAAAGGGCAGACGATGCGTTACATCATAATTCCTCAGGCGATCAAGAATATACTGCCGTCGTTTGCCAATGAGTTTGTGACGATCATCAAGGAAAGTTCTGTATGTTCGGTAATCGGCGTTGCGGAGATCACAAAGCAGGCGCAGAATGTTCAGTCTGCGACCTTTATTTCACTTGAACCTCTGTTTGTTGCAACGTTCCTGTACTTCTGCCTGTGTTTCCCGACTTCCAGAATCATCGCCTATTTTGAGAGGAGGATGCGTGCCAGTGACCAGCGATAACATTATGATTCAGGTCAGAGATCTGAAAAAATATTATAACGGCGACCGCATAAAAGCTCTCGACGGAATAAGCATTGATGTAAACCGCGGAGACGTGATGGTCGTGATCGGCCCTTCCGGAAGCGGAAAATCGACATTTCTGCGCTCTCTGAATCTGCTGGAGATTCCGACTTCCGGGCAGATCATCGTGGACGGCGTGGATATTACCGGAGAGAAGATCGATCTTGACAAATTCAGGCAGAAGATGGGAATGGTATTCCAGCATTTCAACCTTTTTCCTCATAAGACCATTCTCGAAAACCTGACGATCGCACCGATCATCGTAAAGAAGGAGAATGAAGAAACAGCCGTAAAACGAGCCATGGAACTTCTGGACCGTGTAGGGCTTGCAGACCGTGCAAAGGCTTACCCTGTGCAGCTGTCCGGCGGACAGAAGCAGCGTGTTGCGATCGTACGGGCGCTGTGTATGGATCCGGAGATCATGCTTTTCGACGAACCGACATCTGCGCTGGATCCGGAGATGGTGGGAGAGGTCCTGGATGTTATGAAGGAACTGGCCAGGGACGGGATGACCATGGTCACGGTTACCCATGAGATGGGTTTTGCCCGGGAAGTGGGCAATCGTGTAGTATTCATGGACGGAGGAAGTATTGTGGAACAGGGAACCCCCGAAAAGATCTTTGAAAGTCCGGAGAGTCCCAGACTTCAGGATTTCCTGCGGAAAGTTCTGTAAGTTGTATGAATTGATACGGAACGCTTTGCGCGAATGCGCTCTCAGGACGAACGCATCGCGGGCGGATTTTAACATGTAAATAGGATCCTTTTATGAATTCAGAAGAAAACAGAAGCTGCATCGAAGCAGAAAAAGAAGCCGAAGGGCTGAGTGAAGCCAAGCGTGAAGCGCTTTCCTTCATTGACCGGAATGCCGGCATTTTCACCGGAGTGAGCCGGAAGATCTGGGAGAACCCTGAGCTGAGCCTCAAAGAGTATGAAGCGGCAAAATGCTATACCAGGATTCTCCGTGAAAACGGATTTGAGGTGGAGAACGGGTTGGGAGGTATGGAAACCGCATTTTGCGGCAGATACGGGAGCGGCAGACCTGTGATCGGATTTTTGGGTGAATTTGATGCACTTTCCGGGCTGAGCCAGGAAGCTGCGGTCCCTTTTCACAGGGAGATCGTGCGGGGAGGCCCCGGTCACGGGTGCGGCCACAATATGCTTGGTGCAGGAGATCTGGCTGCCGCATTTGCGGTCAGGGATTATCTGCAGCGCAGCGGCCGGGAAGGGACCGTGATCTTCTTCGGATGTCCGGGGGAAGAGGGAGGTGCCGGCAAAGCGTTTCTTGCCCGGGACGGAGCATGGAGAATGCTGGATGCAGCTCTTACCTGGCATCCGAATGATGTGAATGAGGTGGTTTCCGGTACCAATAATTCCTGTATTCAGGTAATGTATCGTTTTCACGGTGTTTCAGCCCATGCAGCGGGGGATCCTGAGAACGGGCGCAGCGCGCTGGATGCCGTAGAACTGATGAATATCGGTGTGCAGTTCCTGCGGGAGCATATGGGCAGCGACTGCCGGGTCCATTATGCGATCACAGATACGGGCGGCATCTCCCCGAATGTGGTCCAGGATTATGCGTCTGTTCTGTATATGGTGCGTGCCAATAAGGTGAAGGATTCCATCGCACTGCAGAAGCGTGTGGATCAGATCGCACAAGGCGCCGCACTGATGACAGAGACCACTTTTGAACGCTGCTTTATTGACGGGACGGCCGAACTCGTTCCGAACTTTGTCCTGGAGGAAGTGCTTTATACCAACTTTGAGAGAATCGGCGTCCCAACCTTCACTCCTGAGGAAATGATGCTTGCCTGTGAAGTGAAAAAGACCTGCCCGGTATGTGAAAGTCCCGGGATCGGATCTGTATTTTCGGAGGAAGCAGGAGCCTTTGCGAGAAAAATGAGCGGCTCGGGAACAAAAGCAATGAATGATTTTCTGATGCCCCTGGTACATACAAACGGATTTGTTCCGGGCAGCAGCGATGTGGGTGACGTGGGATGGCAGACGCCCACCGCACAGATCCACGTGAGCGCTTTTGTAAGCGGTGCTCCCGGACACAGCTGGCAGAATGTTTCCTGCGGAGGAAGTTCCATTGGCGATAAGGCCCTGCTGCATGCCGGGAAAGTTCTCGCCTGCAGCGCCATTGATCTGCTGGAGGACCCGGATCTTCTCGAAAAGGCACGGGCAGAGTTTGAACAGCGGACAAAAGGCGGCTACGTATGCCCGATCGAGGATGGAGCTGTACCGGTCGCTGTCTGAAACACCAAAAAAACGTTTTCTTTTCACAGATTGGACACATAATACCGTTATATTAATGTCAGTTGCTGAAGAACACAGCAGCGCAGAATATGGTATATACATAGATTTGCGAAAGGAGAACGCAATATGTTCAATAGAAAATGGAAAATGATCGCAGCGTTTGCAGCAAGTTTTTCACTTGTACTTTCCGCCGGAGGAATGGCAGTATCAGCTTCCTCCGCTGACCAGGCCGGGTCGGCAGCCGTGAGCACTCTGGATATTGCCGGTAATGCGCAGGAAGATGACAAAGCAGAAAAGACCGACAGCGGAAGTCTTCTGGATCTGGCAGAAAGCATGAATAATGAAAACACTGACGAGCAGAAACAGGATGGGCTTCTTGCTTTGATCGACAATGCAGAGCAGAACGCGGAAGCAGCGGAAGGCATCGATCAGGCAGAACCTGCGCCGCAGGCAGAGGAAGCTCCGGCGGAACCCGCGCCGCAGGCAGAGGAAGCCCCGGCGGAACCCGCGCCGCAGGCAGAAGAAGCCCCGGCGGAGCCCGCACCGCAGGCAGAGGAAGCTCCGGCAGAGCCCGCTCCTTCGGATGAAGGCGCAGCGCTCCAGCTGACCGATCCGGTTCAGGAAGCAGAGGCCGGGGATGCCGCAGAGGAAGCTGTCAATTATGAGAAGCTCGCTCCTACCGGTTCCGTAACAGATGGAATCACTACGCTGGATGTTACCGCGATCGTGGAGAACGTAATGCCTTCGATCGTTTCGGTGACGGCGACCTCCGTTCAGAAAGTACGGTCCTATTTCTCAATGGAGCCGTATGAGATCGAGGGCGTCGGCATGGGATCCGGCATCATCATTTCTCAGAATGATACAGAACTTCTGATCGCGACCAACTACCATATTACGAATGGATCAAAAGATCTGACCGTCTGCTTCAGCGCGGAAGCGGAAGATGAGGATGATCTGATCGTTCCGGCAGTCCTCAAGGGCGAGACAAACCGTGATGCAGATATTGCTGTCCTTGCTGTTAAACTTTCCGATATCAAGCCGGAGGTCTACAGTCAGCTGAAGGTCGCGACCCTTGGAAGTTCTTCTTCCCTCAAAGTCGGTCAGGCTGCGATCGTGATCGGCAACGCTCTGGGATTTGGACAGGCAGTATCCACCGGTATCATCAGCGCACTGGATCGCCCGATCCAGACAGAAGCCGGAAGTTTTCAGGAATTCATGACGGATGCTTCTGTAAATCTCGGATGCAGCGGCGGTGCGATCCTGAATACAAAGGGAGAGGTCGTCGGTATTGTAAATGCCAAGGATACGGCAGACTATGCGGAGGGCATGGGATACGGCATCCCGATCGACACTGCAATTCCGATCCTGCAGGAAATGATCAATCGCGAGACCAGAGAAACCGTTGATAATCATGGCTATCTCGGTATCACGGTCGTACCGGTATCTGAGGAAGCCAGCAGCATGTATGATATGCCGCAGGGCGCTTATGTATATGAGGTCCAGGAAGGATCTGCAGCAGCACAGGCCGGAATCGAAAAGGGCAATATCATCACAGCATTTGATGGTATCCCGGTCGGAAGCTCGGATGATCTTGTTAACCGCATCGGATACTATGAAGTCGGCGAGACCGTCAAGGTTACCCTTGAGGTACAGGATGGCAGCGGCTACTCTGCAAAGGAAGTGGAAGTGACGCTCCAGGCCGGTGCACAGCAGGAAGATGACAAGGAAGAACCGGAGAAGACAGAAGAGGGACAGGATACTCCGAATGAAGAAGAGAATGATCCTCTGAGCGTTCCAGAATTTGACGACGGAGAACCGGATTATTACCAGCCTTACGGGTACGGGAATGATTACGGTTACTATTACGGCCAGGATGACGGCCGCGGATATGGAAACAGCGATCCGTTTGATCCTTTTGGATGGTTTTCCGGCAATGATGAGAGAGGAAATGACGGCGGCTGGGGTTCCTTCTACTTTGGGAACTGAAGTTTCACTGCAGTAAGAAATATGTTTTAAAAGCAGCGTCTGTCCTGATATGGGGCAGGCGCTGTTTTGCGGTGCGGCTGACTGCTCATGCTTCTGACGTAATAAGATTTGAACTTTTCTTTTCCGGGCAAAGCCGTTATACTTTTCCTTGCAGGATCTGCTATATGTTTTTCCACGTTCGCGTGGTACTGCTGGTTTATGATGCGGCCTCGGGGGCAGGGATCATTTATAACGAAACTGTCAGGACAGGAACGCAGACGAGATATGCACCCTGCGCAGTCTTAGGCTCCGACGTAAGAGCGTTTCGTCTATGCGCGCATGCCGTCCGTTTGAGTGAAATTGCGAATGCGGAAAAACCATATAAATTAGTTGTGAAAGGAAAACGGAAATTCATTATGGAAAGCAGGAATACGGAATATGAGGTCTCTGCCCCGGAAGCGCAGGTGCAGTCCGCTCTGACACTCGGGCAGATTCGGGAAAGGATCGACCGGGTAGACGGCAATATGCGCAAGCTGTTCTGTGAAAGAATGGGCCTTTCGAAACAGGTGGCCTGCATAAAAGCACAGACGGATGATACGATCTATAAACCGGACCGGGAAACGGCGATACTGGAGAAACAGAGCGAAGGGATGGATCCGCAGCTTGTGATGGAGTACCGGGCCATGCTGCGCCGTATGATGGAGATCAGCCGGAAATATCAGTATGGTCTTACACTGCAGATGCGGAACTGCTTTCCGTTTGTGTTTTCCTGCGAGAGTCCGGAAACAGCCCGTCTGGCAATGCTGAGAGAAGAATTGTATATCTGCAGCTTCCGGTCCAGGGATCAGGTGATGACAGCCCGCACTTATAACCAGATCGCGGACTGGATCGAGTCCGGAAAGGCGGATGCGGGTGCAGGGATCATTGAAAAGATCGGAAGCGGCGTATCAGATGAACTCAATGCACTGTTGATGCGCCGCGGTCTTTATATCTGTGAGTGCAGAGTAATTGAGCAGGATACCGGCCTTCCGGTTTCCGGGGAGAGCGCAGCTGCCAGGGAAAAATACAAGGTCGTGACGTTTACAAAAACATTTACGGTTATGCCGGATCACAACCGGCTGAAACTGGTGTTTATCGCTGCGAACAGGAGCGGTGCGCTGGGCAGCATTCTCTCCATGATCGCGGACTATGGTGTGAATGTAACAGAGATACATTCCATTCCGTATCGCACCGGTGAAGACTGGAATTACCGCTTCTTTGTAGAACTGGATGCAAATCTTCTTGAAGAAGAGATAAAAGCGCTGGTCTTTCAGCTGTCACAGGAGACGATGGAGCTGGAACTGCTCGGAAGCTACCGGTGTGAAGGGGATTTTGTCCAGTGATCTGTTTTTGGATAATATGGAGATCAGGCATCTGCCTGGTCTCCTTTTTTTCTCATAGGAAATTTCGTCGAATTTCTTATGAGATAAAAGCCTCCGGCAGGATGCGCACTACGGTGTACGCTATTCCACGAAGGCTCCTTCGTCGCCAGGTGGAATATGTGCCGCACGTAAGGAAGATGTCGCTGCGCGACCGTGCGCGGCGCGCAAAGTCCTCAAGCGGACTTTGTTCTTAAAATGTGTGAAATGAACAAATAGTAGTAAAAAATGAGCATGGAACTATACAGATTATCCGTTTACAATTTCTTTAATCGTTAGTGTTCCGGTCGGACTGCCTGCCGGATAAGGATCTCATAAGTCATTTTAGGGAAAGCAGAGGGAGAGCGTTTTGAAAAAGGCAAAGTTTTATCCCTGGTATTTTGCACTGATCTCGCTGATCATCTACACGGTATTCAGCGTGGTGCCGGGTCTGATCGGTATTGGATATTCGTTTACCGACTGGTCCGCTTACTCAAGGGAACTGCATTTTGTCGGATGGAAGAATTTCGCTAAAGTATTCAGCGGCAATTCCGAATACCTTCGTTACATCCTCAATACACTGCTGTTTACGGTCGTGACCTGTACTTTTAAGACAGGCCTCGGACTGCTGTTCGCGGTATTGCTGAACAAAGGTGTGAAACTGAAAAATCTTCACCGCGGTATTTTGTATATGCCGTCCGTTCTGCCGATCCTGGTGACCGGCCTGACCTTCAGTTCCATCCTGAATCCGAAGTATGGTTTTCTGAATGCGTTTCTGAAAAGTGTGGGACTCGGTTTCCTGGCACAGAAATGGCTGACGGATCCGCATATTGCGTTCGGCTCCGTAATGGCAGTAGATGTATGGCGCGGAACCGGGTATATCATGACCATGCTGATCGCCGGTATCGTCGCTATATCACCGACTTACTACGAAGCAGCATCTATTGACGGTGCGAATGCCTGGCAGCAGTTCAAGTATATCACCCTTCCGATGCTGCGTCAGACTCTGGCGGTTACGATCGTACTGAATGTGATCTACGGACTGAAAGCATTTGATATCATTTACGCGCTGACAAACGGAGGTCCGGGCCACCGCACCGAGGTGATGAACACCGCCGTGTTCAATATGATGTCGAAGGGGCTGTATGCGGAAGGTACGACGATCAGTTCTGTAATGTTCGTCTTCATGGTGATCATTGGTTACTTTATGGTAAAGATCCTGACAAAAGACGAGGTGGTGGAGTAAATGGGAACAAAAGGAAAACGAATCACCGCTGATGTTTTTAAGAATATCCTGGCCTGGGCTGTGGCAATGCTGGTGTTGGTCCCGATGGCGCTGATCATCATTACCTCGTTCAAGACCGATAAAGAGTCGCTCGGCATGAGTCTGACACTTCCGACGCAATGGGTGTTCAGCAATTTTAATACCGTTATTGAAAAAGGCAAGCTGGCGGTGAGCTTTATCAACAGCCTGTTATATGCGGGCTTTGCAACGCTGCTCACGGTTTTCTCAGCCACAATGTCGGCTTATGTGTTCTCCAGAAGACGTTCGAAGGGTTTCTCCATCCTGTACATGTATCTGGTTCTGGGTATGGTCATCCCGATCAACTATGTGTCCCTGATGAAGATCATGCAGCTTACCCATCTGAATAACACCAGACTGGGAATCATCCTGCTGTATGCAGCTCTTCAGACGCCTTTCACGATCTTCCTTGTGTATGGTTTTGTGTCGAAGGTGCCGGTGGAACTGGATGAAGCGGCGGTGATCGACGGCTGCAGTCCCATGAGCCTCTATTTCCGCGTGGTGTTCCCGCTGTTAAAGCCGGCAATGGTCACCGCCGGTGTGCTGTGTTTCCTGAACACCTGGAATGAGTTCATCATGCCGCTGTATTTCCTGAATTCCACGACCAAATGGCCGATGACTCTGGCGATCTACAATTTCTTCGGGCAGTTCCAGCGCAGCTGGAACCTGATCTGTGCCGATGTCATTCTGACCTGCGCACCGGTGGTGATCCTGTATATTCTGGCGCAGAGGTTCATCGTGGGCGGCCAGACTGCAGGTGCTGTGAAAGGCTGATCAAATCTGATCAGATCTGATCGCGGAAGAGACTGTGATCAGCTTACAGGATAATTACAGCCGCAGTGCATATTTAAAATATGCCCTTCGGAGAGGATGTCATCCGTCATCGCCGGAATATGGCTGTGTTATAAAAAGAGTTTCTGTTTTGAAAGGAGAAAGGTATGAACAAGAAGTTACTGGCAGCTTTACTGTGCGGCACTGCTGCAATCGGTGCTGTTTCCACATGTGCTCTGGCAGCGGACACAACGATCACTCTTCTGGCCAGCCAGGACTGGGTGTATGATGCAGAAATGGAACTGGGTGAAAAGTTTGAGGAAGAGACCGGTATCCATGTGGACTACCAGATCATCCCGGCAGATCAGTATTATTCCGTATTGATGACGAAGATCAACAGCGGAGAATGTGCGGATATCTTCGGCGGACAGTCCGGCAGATTTGACATTGTCACACAGTATAATGTTGAAGAAAATGCACTGCCTCTGAATGATGAGGAGTGGGTCTCCTACTATGATGAATACGCAAAAGCAGAAACCAGTGTAGGCGATAATGTGTACGGCATGATCTATTTTGATACCACCACGGACTTCTATATGGTCTACAACAAGAAGCTTTTTGCTGAGGCGGGCATCGAAGCGGTTCCGACCACCTTTGCTGAGTATATGGAAGACTGCCAGAAACTGATGGACAATGGCATCGTTCCGTTCTATGAGTGCACAGCAGACGGCTGGCATCATGTAATGTGGTTCTGCGAGATCGGCGGACGTTTTGAGGAACTTGAACCGGGCATCACGGATAAACTGAATAATAATGAGGCAACATTTGCTGATACCGAAATGTTCAAGACCTGCCTGGAGCAGATCAAGGAAATGGCAGATGCCGGATACTTCGGCGACAACTATCAGTCTGATGAATATGCAGGCATGGCATATGCTCTGGGCAGCGGCGAATACGCAATGACCATGGCAAAACCGGGCACCATCGCCGAGATCGCTGAGGCTTCCGACGGCGAATACACAGTTGATGACTTCGGCATGTTCTACATCCCGACTCTGGACTGCCAGGTACTGAATGTACATCCGGTTGGCCCGACAAGATTTATCTACTCCGGTGCTGAGCATCCGGATGAGGCAAAACAGTATCTTGCATTCCTTGCAAGACCGGAAAATCTGCAGTATATGATCGACAATGAGCCGAAGGTGGAAAACTATCCGTTCAATGCAGATCAGACTCCGGCTTACTCCGAGGAGACAAGAGCATTTATTGACGGTTCCGAGAGCAGAGGCACCGTATTCCAGGATGCTATCAAATATCTGAATCCGCAGTGGTTCGATTTTGGTCAGGATATCATTGCTTACCTGAATGGCGATATGGAAGCGGAAGAAGTGCTTGCCAATGTTGATGCAAGACGTGCGGATCAGGCTGCTGCAGCCGGCGACGAAGCCTGGTCATAAGCATTCTGCGTAAGCAGCTTTGAAAGAATGCACCATATTTTTGCTGCAGATCCTGCGGCTGGCATCAGTTGACGGAATAATATTTACTTAATCTGCTGGTAAAGCGGGATTTGAATACAGGGGCTGCTGCACGGATCGATGCAGCAGCCCCTGTTATATGCCGGGGTAATATTATGATGTTGGTGTTTCTGGTTTTTCGATTTTTCCCTGTGTGCGCCGGAAAGCAGAGGGATTCATACCTGTTGTCTTCCGGAAGGTTTTGCTGAAATGAAACTGGTCGGGATATCCGACCCGCTCACCTACATCCGCGATGGAAAGGGTACTGTCTCTGAGCAGTTTTTTCGCAGCCTCGATGCGTAGGCTGGTCAGGTATTTCAGAGGTGTTTCGCCTGCATACCGGTTGAACAGACGCGTCAGATAGGCGGAATGAAATCCGAGACTTTCTGCCAGAGAACCGATGTCAAGTTCTTCCATATAGTGTTCATGCATATACCGGATCGCTCTTCGCACACTTTCCTCTGCTCCGAGTTTGCCCGCAGCATTCTCATCGGGAAGTTCATACAGATTTTTCAATTCCATTCGAAGCACTGCGAGGGTATTCTCAAGGTCCTCTTCGCTGACAGGTTTAAGCAGATAGTTGGTCACACCGCTGCGAATTGCCTTCCGGGCATATTCAAATTCTGCATATCCGGAGAGAATTACGGTGCGTACATCCGGGTAGATCTCATGGATGCTTGCGGCGAGAGCCAGTCCGTCCATCACAGGCATCCGAATGTCGGTGATCACCACCTGGATGTCATGCTGTTTCATGGCTTCCAGCGCTTCCTGCCCGTTGGATGCCTCGGCGACTACCCGGAAATCGTCCGCTGTTTCTTCGAAACGACGGCGCAGTGACTGCCGCAGAAAATGTTCATCATCTACCAAAAGGACCTGATAATAATCAATCTGTTTCATGATCTCCTCCGCCATTTTCCTGAAGCCTTTCAGCTGTATGAATCTTTCCGCCGATGGTCACAAACGCACCGCCTTCGGGATTGTTTCCCATGTCAAAGATAAAGGGGATGCCATCGAGCAGGTAAAGCCGGATAAATATATTCAGAATTCCCATGCCCTGAATCTTCAGGCTGGGCAGAATGCCGTTGGCCAGAATGTAATCCATCTGGCTTCGCAGACGCTGATCCACTTCCGGGTCAAATCCCGGGCCGTTGTCCCGGACCGTTACCTTCCAGGTGCCGGCATCTTCCTGTGATGTTTCTTCGATGCTGCATTCGATCCGGATGTTCCAGGGCGGAGAGACCGTGGTGACAGAACGCACTGCATTTTCCACCAGAAGCTGGATACACAGTTTCGGGATCTGGATCTCCAGCATTTCGTCCGGGACTGTGATAGAGGAAGAGAGCTGGTCGCCGTAACGCATGCGGATACATTCCAGATACATATCACAGATCTCCAGTTCCTCTTCCAGTGAAGAGCGCTGCTCGCGGTTGGAAGAGATGTAGCGCAGGATCTCTGTGATCATCCCGCACATCTGGGCTACCGGTTCCGTCATCCCCTCCTCCGCCATCTCACCGATGGTTGAAAGGGAATTATACAGAAAATGCGGATTCATCTGGGACTGCAGTGCAAGCATCTGGGCCTGCATTTCCTGTTCCTTCAGGGTCATCAGCGTCTCGGTGGAAGTTTTGGTAGCGGTGATGTTTTCATTGATGGAGGCAGTCAGTTTGTCGATCTCCCGGATACCGGTCTGGTCCATCGCGAGAAGTTCAAAACGGTCCTTCTTCTGTCCCTGCAGAAAATGATAGATGTTCCGGATCGGAGAAGAGAGCCGCCTGGAGAAGTACAGGGCCATAAGCAAAGCTATCACAAACACAACGGAGAAACCGATCACGATCCACAGCATGCTCTGGTAGATCTGTGTAAAGAAAGCGGAACGGTCTGTCACAGCCGCCACCACCAGATTGGCAGATCTGGCAAAACTCACATATTCCGTTTTTCTGGATATATTGTTATGAATCGTCTGCCGTTCTTCCTCTGCATAAGGATAGTAGTCAAATGCCGGGTCTGAATCAGCCGGTACAGTGGGAAACAACTGACGTCCCTGCGTATCGTAAACGTAAATATCTGCCTGGTAGGAAAACTCCGGAGTGAACGCAAGGGAGAAAACGTCGTCATAAAACTTGCGGACCTCCACAAATCCTGCCGGTACATGCAGGATGTTATAAAACAGCCGGCAAACCGAGAGATACTGCCGGTCCGTATTCAGTGCCGCATAGGAAGAACCGGAATAACCGGCAGAGGCTTCCACCGCGGAAAACGGACCTGCGATCACCAGATGACCGCGTGCTTCCCTGGCAGAATCATACCAGGGCAGTTCCGCGACCGAAACGGAAATGACACCATTGTATTCTCCTACGCCGTATCCCTGAATGCTGCCGCTGTAGGCTCCGGGTGCATAAAGGTTCAGCTGACGGATCGAGAAATCCAGGCCTCTGGCATTGGTCATGAGATTTGCCAGAAGGGTACGGTTCTGGTTGCGCTCATAAGCGGAATCCTTTCCGGCCAGATAGGAATCAAAAACATCCTGCATATCTGTGGATCGAATAGCGGTCAGTGTGATCTGACTCATCTGATTGATCTGCTGCTGAGCGCTGTCGGCAACCGAAACGCTGATCTGCCGGATCGTATCGATCTCTTCCTTGCGGGCGGAACGGTACTGCATCCATGAGACCAGGGAGACGATGAACGCCAGGAGAAGGAAAGCAAACAATACGAAATGGAGTGAAAGCAGTGACTGGATACTTCGCTGTTTTTTCTGCATGGATCTATTGTGTAACTCCTTATGAAGATAGTGTATTATATATTATAATTCTATGATGCTGGGGTCAAAAGGTATGCCACGGATTGTTTCGCGCTTCCACGATCCTGCCCTGCATTCGCGATCCATGGGGCCCCTTCCCTGCTGCCTGCTCATGCAGGGGCGGGTCAATAACCCTCTGTCCCACTGGCAAGAGGGCTTGCCGTGGAACGAGGCTTTTGACCCTGGCATCATTCTATCACGAAAACAGCTGCCCGTGTATTGAAAAACAGTATGCGAGGCTGTACGGAGGAAATAATGAAAATATTAAGTGCTGTATTATCATCCGATCAGAAATGCGTTTCAATGCAGACCGACAGCGGACTGCTGGCGGTATACGGGATCCGCAGTAATATTTTCCGCTGCGTATATACAAAAGCAGAAGTAATATCGGACGAATCGCCCATTGGGGTGCAGCGGGGAAACGGAACAGGGCTTACGCTTACGGAAAATGAAAAAGGCTGGGCGATCGGATCTTCTTCCCTTTTACTGTGTGCAGACCGTAAGGATGGGTGTTTTACCTGGTACGCGAAGGACCGCGACGGAAACGGCAGGGAGGCCGGACTTCGCCTGCTTGCCTGTGAGAGCGGCAGAGAACTGACGCAGCAGCCGCTGGAGGAGTGGAATACCGGGGGAGAAAAACCGGTCTATAAACGTGTGCATACGGTGGACGGTGACCGGAATTTCGTGGAGAATCTCCGCCCGCGGATCATCGGTACGGCATATCGCGCGAAGCTTCATTTTACCTGGCAGGAAGGGGAACAGATTCACGGTCTCGGACAGGGTGAGGAAGGAATCGTATTCCCATGCCGGTCCTGGTATCCGACCGCGGCTATGCGATCCTGGCGGACTGCGGGAGCCTGATGACTTTTAACGATGATGCAAGGGGCAGTTATCTGTTCCTGGAAACGGTCGACCAGCTCGATACTTATTTTATTGCGGGAGACCATGCACAGGAACTGGTACAGGGAATTCGAAACCTTACCGGAAAAGCAGCGCTGCTTCCCAAATGGGCGTTTGGTTATATCCAGTCAAAGGAGCGGTATGACACCCAGGAGGAACTGGTCGGAATCGCCCGGGAATACCGCAGGAGAGATGTCGGCCTGGACTGCGTCGTGCAGGACTGGAAGACCTGGACAGGAGATCACTGGGGCGAAAAACAGCCCGATCCGGAGCGGTTTCCTGATCTGAAGGCCATGCGTGATGCCCTGCATGGCATGAATGTACATTCCATGGTATCTGTCTGGCCGAATATGAATTACAATACCGTCGACTGTGCACAGATGCAGGATGCGGGCTTCCTGCTGCATGATCTTGCCACATACAATGCCTTTGATCCAAAGGCGCGGGAGCTGTACTGGAAGCAGGCGGAAGAAGGGCTTTACCATGAGGGCTTCGACAGCTGGTGGTGTGATTCGACAGAGCCGTTTCCGGGCCCGGACTGGGGCGGGGAGACCATGCGCGAGCCCTGGGAGAGATATACGCTTGTAGGCGGTGAGCATAAAAAATATCTGGGTGCAAAGAGGGCCAATCTGTTCGGCCAGGCTCATGCAAAGGGAATCTATGAAAATCAGCGCAGGACGGATCCGGATCACCGCGTATTCAATCTGACCAGATCCGGGTATGCAGGAATCGGCCGGTACGGAGCGGCGCTCTGGTCCGGGGATACTGCCGCGACCTGGGAAACACTGCGCCGTCAGCTGACAGAAAGCCTGAATATGGCCATTTCCGGAGTGCCGTGGTGGACGCTTGATATCGGCGGTTTTTTTGTAGTGAAGGAAAACTGGCGTGCGCGCGGCTGCGGCTGCAACGATGATCCGACGCCCAAATGGTTCTGGCACGGTGATTTTGAGAATGGCCTGGCGGATCCGGGATACAGGGAGCTCTATGTCCGCTGGCTGCAGATGGGTGTATTCCTTCCGCTCTTCCGTTCCCACGGAACCGACGTGCCGCGGGAGATCTGGCAGTTTGGTGAGAAAGGCGAACCGTTCTATGATGCGATCGCACAGGCGATCGCTCTGCGCTACCGGCTGATGCCCTATATCTACTCGGTGGCAGGCAGTGTCTGGTACGATGACGCCGTGATGCAGCGGCCTCTGTTCTTTGATTTCCCGGAGGATCCGAAGGCAGCCGGAAGCGATGCTGCTTATATGTTCGGTCCGTCGCTGCTTGTCTGCCCTGTGACGGAGCCGATGTACTATCTGCCCGGAGGAGAGGAGATTCAATCACAGCTGCAGCGTGAAGCAGAGTGCAGACCGTATTCCGGATGTTATCTCCCTGCAGGGACGGATTGGTATGATCTTTTCTCAGGCTGCCGCTATGAAGGGGGACAGGAGATCCGTATGCCGGGTTCTCTTGAGAAGATTCCCGTATTTGTACGTGCGGGCAGTATCCTTCCGATGGAGGAAAAACTGTCCTATGCCTGTGAAAGCGTGAAGACTCCGTTTGAGATCCGTATCTATCCCGGCGCGGATGCATGCTTTATGTATTACGAAGATGCCGGGGACGGATATGGTTATGAGGATGGCGCTTATAACCGGATCCGGATGGAATGGAACGATGAGAGACATGTACTGCGAATCGGCGGTTCGCTCCGGCGTTTTCCGGGAAGTCTGAATGGAAGAAACTGTGTGGTGCACTGCGCGGACAAGACAGCCTCCTTTATTTACACCGGGGAGGAGATCATGATTCAAATGTGAAAAAGACCTGAAAATATCAGTTGCAATCCGCCTTTTCCTGTGATATAGTGTCAAGGTATGGCATAGGAGGGAACGGTAGTGAGAATTTTACTTACGATTATTTTCATCTTAGTATGTATAGCTCTGACAGTCATTGTACTGGCACAGGAAGGCAAGGATGCAGGTCTTGGTTCTATCGGCGGTTTAAGCGAATCCTATTGGGGCAAGAACAAATCACGTTCCATGGAAGGCAATCTGGAGCGCATCACCAAATTCCTGGCGATCGGATTTATCGTCATTACGATCATTCTGAACCTGAATTTCTAAGGAGTCAATGCGTACTGCGTTCGGATGCAGACCTTCAGGAACAGAACGATATCCGGAGGATGTTCCGGGTATTCGGTCCGGTATAATGGTATTCAGGGAGACGTTTCTGCTTGCAGGAATGTCTTTTCTGTTTCATACAGCCGGATAACTGTATGCCGGCAGTGGATGAGGGAAGGTACGGCGTGGCAAAGGAAAACATCAAGCTGATCGCAAATAATAAAAAAGCTTATCACGATTACTTCATTGAGGATACCTGGGAGAGCGGCATCTCTCTGGCCGGTACGGAGGTAAAATCCCTGCGTACCGGAAAATGCAGCATCAAGGAGGCTTTCATCCGCATTGAACGCGGGGAAGTGATCGTGTACGGAATGCACATCAGTCCTTACGAGAAGGGCAATATCTTCAACAAAGATCCGCTGCGGCCGAGAAAGCTGCTGCTTCACCGGCAGGAGATCAATAAGATCGGCGGGAAGATCACAGAAAAGGGCTATACTCTTGTGCCGCTGCGTGTGTATTTCAAGGGAAGCCTGGCAAAAGTGGAGATCGGCCTTGCCAAAGGTAAAAAGCTTTACGACAAGCGGCAGGATATTGCGAAAAAGGATATGCGCAGAGAGACTGAGCGCGATTTCAAGGTGAAAAACCTGTACTGAGTTCTTTGAGGATTCGCGGTGAACAGGTTTATCATATTTTTACGGGGCAGTAAAGGTTTCGACGGGGGCCTTGAAGCTGGAGAAGCTATCCGCAGGCAGATGCGTCAAATCGCAAATTAAAAATAAACGCTGAAGATAATTTAGCACTGCAGGCTGCTTAATCGCAGCTGCTGTCCGCCCGGAGCCACCCGCAGCTCCGGATCCGGGCATCGACTATGCGGGAAACGACATATGCTAAGCTTTGCACATATGGGCGTATCATGAAGCTACTAAACGCAGTCAGGTGTCTGCTCCCGGCTGCCGGAGGGAATGTCAAATAACAGACTATGATAGTAGAAGGACAGGGGACAGACTTTCGGACACGGGTTCGATTCCCGTCTGCTCCATCAAATGGGACTGTTGCACTTATGTTAGTGCAGCAGTCTTTTTCATCTCATAGGAAATTTCATCGATTTTCCCATGAGACAAAAAGCCTCCGGCAGGATGCGCAGGCGCACTCTTATTTATCGAAAAAGCTCCTGACAGACGGCAGGAGCTTTTTATTTATTTTTGCTCGTTTTCTTATCGGTTCCCGTTGGGAGACAGCAGCTTCACTTCTTCCGGTTCTTCAGATCAGCCCCAGCTTCTCAAAAGCCCATGCCAGGCCGTCGTCCTCCACGGAAGGACAGACAAGGGTGCTGATCTTCTTGAGTGCGGGACTGCCGTTATCCATACAGACGGAAGTGCCCACTGTCTCGATCATTTCCAGGTCGTTCATGCTGTCCCCGAAGCCCAGGGTATCGGCGATATCGAAGCCGAAAGCCTCCGCCACGATTCTCACGCCCTTACCTTTGTCGAACGCGCGGTTGATGATCTCGCCATTCAGACAATGATGGGAAGCCACATCCTGCACTACAAAGTGGTAGTCCTGCTCCAGCGCCGCACGGGCGGGCTCAAGCTGCGCTGCATTCGTGCACATGAACACAACTTTATATATGGGGCGGCCGTCGTACTCCGACATCGGCCGAATGTTCAGCTGCTCAGCCAGGGCTTTGCGCCAGCGGACCAGTTCGCTGTTGCCCTCACCGGCTTTAGCCAGGAAATCCCCCAGATCTTC
>CACZZH010000019.1 GCA_902785635.1 uncultured Lachnospiraceae bacterium | reverse complement strand
ACCGACAGCACCGTCAAGGACGCGAAGGGAACGCTCTACTTCTACCGTAAAGTCCACGTGTCCGGGAGTGTCGATGATATTGATACGGTGCTCAAGAGCACCGGGTTTCGGTTTGCAATTTTCCTGCTCCGTCCAGTGACATGTGGTAGCTGCGGAAGTGATCGTGATACCACGCTCCTGCTCCTGCTCCATCCAGTCCATCGTCGCAGTACCCTCGTGAGTATCCCCGATCTTATAGTTCACACCGGTATAATAAAGAATACGTTCGGTCAGAGTGGTCTTACCGGCATCGATGTGAGCCATAATACCAATATTTCTGGTTCTCTCAAGCGGATATTCTCTTTGTGACATTAATTTCCTCCTACTATCTCCAGACCCGTGTGGGGCCGGACATCCTGTTGTCCAGTGCTCTGACAGACCTGTAACTGCTTACCGTCAGGCCTTTATGATGCTAACACCCATCCGGGCATACCGCCCGGCAGCAATTCTCCAAAAAACGAATGTCTCATACCCCCGACCTGCAGCAGATCAGAAACGATAGTGGGCGAAAGCTTTGTTTGCTTCTGCCATCTTGTGCATATCTTCTTTACGTTTTACGGATGCACCGGTATTGTTTGCAGCATCCAGCAGCTCATTTGCCAGCCGTTCTTCCATAGTCTTCTCGCCTCTCTTACGGGAGAACATGGTGATCCAGCGAAGTGCCAGAGCCTGTCTTCTGTCCGGACGGACCTCGATCGGTACCTGATAGGTAGCACCACCGATACGTCTGGCCTTAACTTCCAGAACCGGCATAATGTTATTCATAGCATCTTCAAAAACTTCCAGAGCCGGCTTTCCAGCCTTCTCTTCCATTCTGGCGAATGCGCCGTAAACAATTTTCTGCGCAACACCTTTCTTGCCGTCAAGCATGATGTTGTTGATCAGCTTGGTGACCACTTTATTGTTGTACAGCGGATCTGCCAATACATCTCTTTTCTGGGTATGTCCTTTACGTGGCACGTTACTTCCCTCCTTAATCAAATATCTGTATTAGATCATCGGTACTCACAATGTGTCGTTCTACATTTGTGTTTCATGTCAGCAGGACTTCTATCTTCTACCTGCAACCACCTGGTGAAAATGAATTCCCTGATCTGAAACCAGCATTATAGTTCTGTTCTGTGAATCGCGATACTTTCGCGAAGTATACCTTAATCGGTCAATTATTTCTTCGCGTCTTTCGGTCTCTTTGCACCGTACTTGGAGCGTGCCTGTCTTCTCTTGGCAACACCGGCAGTATCAAGAGTACCTCTGATGATATGATATCTGGTACCGGGAAGGTCCTTAACACGGCCGCCTCGGATAAGCACAACGCTGTGCTCCTGAAGGTTGTGTCCTTCGCCCGGGATATAGGATGTAACCTCGATACCGTTGGAAAGACGAACCCTGGCGATCTTACGAAGAGCGGAGTTCGGCTTCTTCGGTGTAGCTGTCTTCACAGCTGTGCAGACACCTCTCTTCTGCGGTGAAGAAGCGTCTGTAGCTCTTTTCTTCAGAGAGTTAAAGCCTTTCTGAAGAGCAGGAGCTGTTGATTTCTTCACAGATGTCTGTCTGCCCTTTCTTACTAACTGGTTGAATGTTGGCATTCTCTCACCTCCTGTTGGAATTGTGTGGTTGCAAAAATAAGTCTCTTCCATATATAATACATGGAGCCGGATTTTGCGCACAGAAATGCCTGCTCATTTATCCGCGCAATTTCATATTATACAAATGCATTCCTGCCTTGTCAAGCAGGAAGATTGGAGCGTTACGAAGATGCTGCGAACATTTCTGAAACCGCTTTCTTTCATACCGGCACTGCTGATCATGTATATGATCTACTCTTTTTCTGCCCAAAACGCCGCTGAGTCTTCACAGCTCAGTTATAAGGTAAGCTATAGCATCGTCAAAGCCGCTGACCGCCTTTTCGACGCCAACCTTGAGGAATGGCAGATCGAAGAATATGCCGTCCGTTACCACAACGTCACCCGCAAGATCGCACACATGGGAGAATATTTCCTCCTGGCAGTCGCCGTTGCTTTTCCGCTTTATGTTTATGGACTTCACGGAATCCTTCTCATGCTTCTGGTAGGATTCATCTGCGTGGGATTCGCGTGCGGAGATGAATATCACCAATCCTATGTGGCCGGGCGGGCTGCGTCCATAAAAGATGTGGCGATCGATTCCTTTGGTGTATTCTGGGGAATCATTCTGGTACGGATCATCGGATGGACCGGCAGACACACCATATTCCGTCCGCGCAGAAAACAGCGCGGAGAAGTTTCCCGGAGGGATCTTGACCAGCTTCGGGCACAACAGCAGGAGATCCTCGATGCACAGGCTTCCATGCGGCAGCAGCAGGAAATGTCCAAAGCAGAGCGCAGACGCATGCAGAAGGAAGCAGATCTTCTGCGCATGCAGCAAGAGCGGCTGCGTGCACAGGCTCAGCCCGAAGAGTACGAAGAGGAACCGGAACCCGACGAGCCAACCTCTGATACGCTCTCTGAAGACATGCCGTTCTCTCGGTTCTTCCGATGATCCTTCTTCACAGTTATGAACTCTTCAAAGTTATTAACTCTTCATATTATTTATAGTATAGTTTGCTGCGAATCAAAGAAGCTGACATCCCGCCGGATCTCCGGCACGGATGTCAGCTTCTTTTACTGTATCAGCTTATTCTTCTGTTTCATCCTCCGGAAACTCTTCATCAGTTTCCGTTTCCAGGACTTCACTTTCCGATGCTTCGTACTCGTCCAGGCTTTCGTCATCCGGGATCATCTCGGTATCCTCAAACCCTTCCAGAGTCTCATCATCATATTCATCGTACTCATCCTCGATGACAGGCTGTGCTTCTTCCTCTTCCATACGGATGTGGACATTGCTGTAGCGCTTCATGCCGGTACCGGCGGGAATCAGTTTACCGATGATCACGTTCTCCTTGAGGCCGATCAGGCGATCGACCTTGCCTTTGATCGCTGCTTCCGTAAGGACTTTTGTAGTCTCCTGGAAGGAAGCTGCGGAAAGGAAGGAGTTGGTAGCAAGAGAAGCTTTGGTAATACCAAGAAGGATCTGCTTGCCCTGGGCAGGCTCTTTGCCCTGCGCTTCCATTTCCTCATTGATCGCTTCCAGCTCAAGCGCATCTACCATGGTTCCCGGAAGGAAACTGGTATCTCCGCTCTCCTCGATGCGAACCTTTTTGAGCATCTGACGGACCAGGACCTCAATGTGCTTGTCACTGATCTCCACACCCTGCAGACGATACACACGCTGTACCTCTCTGAGCATGTAATCCTGAACAGCTTCAACACCTTTGATCTTCAGGATGTCGTGCGGATTTACGCTTCCTTCCGTAAGCTCGTCGCCGGCTTCCAGAACATCTCCGTCCAGAACTTTGATCCTTGATCCGTAGGGAATCAGATATGTCTTGGATTCTCCTGATTCATCATTTGTAACGATGACTTCACGTTTTTTCTTGGTGTCCCGGATCGATACGACGCCGGGGATCTCCGTGATGATCGCAAGTCCTTTCGGCTTACGTGCTTCGAAAAGCTCCTCTACACGGGGAAGACCCTGTGTGATGTCTCCGCCTGCAACGCCGCCTGTATGGAAGGTACGCATCGTCAGCTGTGTACCGGGCTCACCGATGGACTGTGCGGCAATAATACCGACCGTCTCACCAACCTGTACCGGTTCACCGGAAGCCATGTTGGATCCGTAACACTTTGCGCAGATGCCGATCCGGCATTTGCAGGTAAGGATCGAACGGATCTTGATCTTTTTGTAAGGATTGCCGTTTTCATCAACGGCATCTTTCATGATTCGTTCCGCTCTCTTGCGGGTGATCATGTGATTTGCCTTGACGATCACTTCACCGTTGCGGTCTTTGATCGTTTCACAGGAGAAACGCCCGGTAATACGGTCCTGAAGTCCCTCGATCAGCTCTTTGCCGTCGGAAAACTCACTTACGTAAATACCCGGTATCTCTGCACGGTCTTCCGCGCAGTCCATCTCACGGATGATCAGTTCCTGGGATACGTCGACCATTCGTCTGGTCAGATATCCGGAGTCTGCTGTACGAAGAGCTGTATCGGAAAGTCCTTTACGCGCTCCGTGTGCGGACATGAAATATTCCAGAACGTCCAGTCCTTCACGGAAATTGGAAATGATCGGCAGTTCGATCGTGTGACCTGTCGTATCAGCCATCAGTCCGCGCATGCCTGCCAGCTGCTTGATCTGCTTGTCAGATCCACGGGCTCCGGAGTCAGCCATCATGAAGATGTTATTATATTTGTCCAGACCGCTCAGCAGGGCTTTCGTCAGCTTTTCGTCAGTCTTCTTCCAGGTCTCAACGACCTCCTGGTAACGGCCTTCTTCCGTGCTCAATCCTCGTTTATAGTTCCTGGTGATCCGGTCTACCGTCTCCTGCGCTTCTTTGATCAGCTGCGGCTTCTCGGGCGGAACCGTCATATCGGAGATGGAAACCGTCATGGCAGCTCTGGTTGAGAACTTATAGCCCATGGACTTGATGGCATCCAGCACCTCCGCAGTGACCGTAGCACCATGCGTATTGATCACGCGTTCCAGAATCTGTTTCAGGCCTTTCTTGCCTACGTGGAAGTCCACTTCCAGCTTCAGCTCATTACCCGGAACAGAACGATCTACAAATCCAAGATCCTGAGGAAGGATCTCGTTGAACAGGAATCTTCCGAGTGTCGACGGAACGATCGCAGATATTTCGCATCCGTTCTCATCCAGCAGCACTTTTCCGTTCTCGTCCTTTTTCTGCATACGGACAAAGATCTTGGACTGAAGCGTAAGAAGCTTATTCTCATAGGCCAGAATCGCTTCATTCACGCTCTTGTAATAATTGCCCTCTCCGAGAGCGCCGGGTCTTTCCTGTGTCAGATAGTAAATACCAAGGACCATATCCTGGGACGGTACCGCCACAGGACCGCCGTCGGAAGGTTTCAGGAGATTGTTTGGCGAGAGCAGCATAAAGCGGCACTCTGCCTGGGCTTCAACAGACAGCGGAAGATGTACAGCCATCTGGTCTCCGTCGAAGTCGGCGTTGAATGCGGTACAGACCAGCGGATGCAGTTTGATCGCTTTGCCTTCCACGAGGATCGGTTCAAACGCCTGGATACCCAGACGATGCAGCGTAGGAGCACGGTTCAGCATCACAGGATGTTCTTTGATCACATCCTCAAGCACATCCCATACCTCCGGCTGGAGACGCTCCACCATCTTTTTGGCATTCTTGATATTGTGGGACTGGTTGTTCGCGACCAGTTCCTTCATAACAAACGGTTTAAACAGCTCGATCGCCATTTCCTTAGGCAGACCGCACTGGTAGATCTTCAGTTCCGGTCCTACCACGATAACCGAACGTCCCGAATAGTCTACACGTTTTCCGAGCAGGTTCTGGCGGAAACGGCCGGATTTACCTTTCAGCATATCCGAGAGAGACTTCAGGGCACGATTGCCCGGGCCGGTGACCGGACGGCCTCTGCGGCCGTTGTCGATCAGCGCATCCACCGCTTCCTGAAGCATACGTTTTTCATTGCGGACAATGATATCCGGTGCTCCAAGTTCCAGCAGACGGTTCAGGCGGTTGTTCCGGTTGATGATACGGCGATACAGATCATTCAGATCGGAGGTGGCAAAACGGCCGCCGTCCAGCTGCACCATAGGTCTTAAATCCGGCGGAATGACCGGTAGAACGGTCATGATCATCCATTCCGGACGGTTGCCCGATTCACGGAATGCTTCCACGACTTCAAGACGTTTGATGATCTTGGCACGTTTCTGCCCTGTGCTGTCAGCAAGTTCCTGCTTCAGCTGCTGGGATTCCTTTTCCAGATCAATGGATTCCAGAAGCTCCTTGATCGCCTCTGCACCCATTCCCACGCGGAAGCCGTCACCATATTTCGCTTTTGCGTCCTGATACTCCCGCTCTGTAAGCACTTCCTTATAGGAAAGTGCGGTATCTCCCGCATCCAGGACAATATAATTTGCAAAATAAAGAACCTTCTCAAGAACTCTCGGCGAGAGTTCCAGCATCAGTCCCATCCGGGACGGGATTCCCTTGAAATACCAGATGTGCGAGACCGGTGCGGCCAGCTTGATATGACCCATACGTTCTCTTCGAACGCTGGCCTTTGTCACTTCTACGCCGCATCTGTCACAGATCACACCTTTATAATGACTTTTCTTATATTTTCCGCAATGGCACTCCCAGTCCTTGCTGGGCCCGAAGATCCTCTCGCAGAAAAGCCCATCTTTTTCCGGCTTCAATGTGCGGTAATTAATGGTCTCAGGTTTCGTCACCTCACCGTGTGACCATTCCAGGATTTTCTCCGGAGAAGCCAGGCCAATTCGTATCTGATCGAAAGTCATTGGCTGATAGGATTCCATATTGTTAAAGTCCGGCATTACAGCGCTCCTTTCCTGTTGGTCTTCACACATCGTCAATATCGTCAAATGCGTCTTCCATCATATCAGGCTCTTCTAAGGGTTCGTTCTCGGCCACATCGACCAGTTCCTCGCCCACATACTCCTGCTGGGAATAACCATGCGCAGCAAACTGTTCCCTGTGGTTGTATTTCCGGTCTCCCTCGATCACAGAGCGAAGATCTGTATCACCATAGTCCACAGATTCCATGATATCCACATCCGTGACAACGCCATTCTCCTCACGCTGCACACGCATATCCAGGCCGAGGGACTCCAGTTCCTTCAAAAGTACCTTGAAGGACTCCGGAATACCGGCTTCCGGAATATTCTGTCCTTTGATGATGGCTTCATAGGTCTTCACACGTCCCACCACATCATCCGACTTCACCGTCAGGATCTCCTGCAGAGTATAAGCCGCGCCGTAGGCTTCCAGCGCCCACACTTCCATTTCACCGAAACGCTGGCCGCCGAACTGGGCTTTGCCGCCAAGGGGCTGCTGGGTCACCAGTGAATACGGGCCGGTCGAACGGGCATGGATCTTATCATCTACAAGGTGATGCAGTTTCAGGTAATGCATGTGTCCGATCGTCGTAGGACTGTCGAAATATTCTCCTGTCCTGCCATCACGCAGAAGGACCTTGCCGTCTCTGGAGATCGGCACGCCTTTCCACAACGCCCGGTGATCACGATGCTCATAAAGATAATCCATCACTTCGTCAAGAAGAACATCCTCATATTTGTCATGGAAATCTCCCCATTCCATATTGACATAATCGTTGGCAAGTTCAAGGGTATCCATGATATCCTGCTCGTTCGCGCCGTCAAATACCGGAGTCGTCACATTGAAGCCAAGCGCTTTGGCCGCAAGGCTCAGATGGATCTCCAGCACCTGCCCGATATTCATACGGGACGGCACGCCAAGAGGATTCAGCACGATATCCAGAGGACGGCCATTGGGAAGGAACGGCATATCCTCGACCGGCAGCACGCGGGAAACAACACCCTTGTTTCCGTGACGTCCGGCCATCTTGTCGCCCACGGAGATCTTTCTCTTCTGCGCGATGTATACGCGGACCGTCTCATTCACGCCGGGAGCAAGATCTTCACAGTTTTCTTTTGTAAATACTTTTGCGTCAACGATGATACCGTATTCACCATGCGGAACCTTCAGGGAGGTGTCACGTACTTCTCTGGCCTTCTCACCGAAAATTGCGCGAAGCAGGCGTTCTTCTGCCGTAAGCTCCGTCTCTCCCTTCGGTGTCACTTTACCCACAAGGATATCACCGGCACGTACTTCTGCGCCGATGCGGATGATTCCGCGTTCATCCAGATCCTTAAGAGCTTCGTCGCCAACACCCGGAACGTCACGGGTGATCTCCTCCGCGCCGAGCTTGGTATCTCTGGCTTCCGCTTCGTACTCTTCAATATGGATCGATGTATATACATCGTCCATAACAAGGCGTTCACTGAGCAGTACCGCATCCTCGTAGTTATAGCCTTCCCAGGTCATAAACCCGATCAGCGGATTCTTACCCAGAGCGATCTCTCCATTGGATGTGGAAGCACCGTCTGCGATCACATCCCCGGTCTTCACCCGGTCGCCTTTAAATACGATCGGTCTCTGATTGTAGCAGTTGCTCTGGTTGCTTCGTACAAACTTGCGCAGATGATATTCATCAATACCGCCTTCATCATTGGCGATACGGATGTAGTTGGATTCGGACCGTTCCACCGTTCCGCTGTTCTTTGCCACTACGCACACGCCGGAGTCGACTGCCGCCTTCACTTCCATACCGGTACCTACTACCGGTGCTTCCGTGGTCATAAGCGGAACGGCCTGACGCTGCATGTTGGAACCCATCAGAGCGCGGTTGGCGTCGTCATTCTGCAGGAACGGAATCAGGGCTGTAGCCACAGAGAATACCATCTTGGGCGACACATCCATGTAATCGATCCTGGTACGCTCATAGGTCTGCGTTTCCTCACGGTAACGTCCGGAAACGTTCTTGTTCAGGAAATGGCCTTCCTCATCAAGAGGAGTATTTGCCTGCGCAACATGGTAATCGTCTTCCGTGTCCGCAGTCATATATACAACGTCTTCCGTTACCCTGGGATTCATCGGATCGGATTTATCCACCACACGGTAAGGAGCCTCTACGAAACCATATTCATTGATTCGCGCATAGCATGCCAGCGAGTTGATCAGGCCGATATTGGGACCTTCAGGCGTCTCGATCGGGCACATTCTGCCATAGTGGGAATAATGTACGTCTCGTACCTCAAAACCTGCACGGTCTCTGGAAAGACCGCCGGGACCAAGGGCGGACAGACGGCGTTTATGCGTCAGTTCACCCAGAGGATTGTTCTGATCCATGAACTGTGACAGCTGAGAAGATCCGAAAAATTCCTTAACTGCAGCAGTCACGGGTTTTATATTGATCAGAGACTGGGGACTGATACCCTCAGCTTCCTGTGTGGTCATTCTCTCACGAACCACACGTTCAAGCCTCGAAAGGCCGATTCTATACTGGTTCTGCAGCAATTCACCCACCGCACGGATACGGCGGTTGCCCAGATGATCGATATCATCCTTATTGCCAATGCCGTATTCAAGGTGAATATTATAGTTAATGGAAGCAAGAATGTCTTCCTTAGTAATATGCTTCGGAATCAGCTCATGCACACTGCGGGCAACGGCTTCCAGGATGTCCTCACGCTCGGTGTACTGATCCAGAATATTCTTCAGAGCAGGATAATAGACCAGTTCCGTAATGCCGTAATCTTCCGGCTTCTCATTTTCAAAGTCGATGAAGCTGCGGATGTCCACCATCATGCTGGAGAGCACCTTAACATTGCGCTCTTCCGTCTGGATAAACACATACTCCACTGCAGCGTTCTGGATCTCCTGCGCTTTTTCAAAAGTAACGCGATCGCCGGCTTCAGCGATCACTTCACCGGTTTCCGGAGAAACGACCGTTTCCGCAAGCACATGGCCGGTGATCCTTCTGCACAGCATCAGTTTCTTATTGAATTTATAACGGCCGACCTTCGCCAGATCATATCTGCGCGTGTCAAAGAACATGCTCAGGATCAGACTCTCAGCACTCTCCAGAGCAAACGGCTCACCCGGACGGATCTTGCGGTAAAGCTCCTGCAGACCTTCCACATAATTGGATGCGCTGTCCTTCTCCAGTGTAGCCATGATCTTGGGCTCATCACCGAAGAGCTGGATGATCTCTGTGTTTGTGCTTACACCAAGCACACGCGCGAGTACTGTGACCGGTACCTTTCTGGTACGGTCCACACGCACATAAAACACATCATTTGAATCCGTCTCATATTCCAGCCATGCACCTCTGTTGGGAATCACTGTACAGGAATACAGTTCCTTACCGAGCTTATCATGGGCAATGCCGTAATAGATACCCGGCGAACGGACCAGCTGGCTGACTATTACCCTCTCTGCGCCGTTGATCATGAAAGTTCCGGTTTCGGTCATGAGAGGCAGATTGCCCATAAACACTTCGTGCTCTGTGATCTCGTCATTTTCCTTATTGATCAGACGCACTTTCACCCTAAGCGGCGCTTCATAGGTTGCATCCCTTTCTGCGCACTGTTCCAGTGTATATTTTACTTCATTTTCCTGAAGCCGAAAGTCAACGAACTCGAGACTCAGCTTCCCGCTGTAATCCTCGATTGGGGAGATATCATCAAAAGCTTCTTTTAATCCCTCTTCTTTAAACCAGTTGTAGGAATTCTTCTGCACTTCGATGAGATTGGGCATTTCAAGAACTTCCTTTTGACGGGAATAGCTCATGCGGAAACTTTTCCCGTTCGTTATAGGACGGATCCTGTTTTTCTCCATGTATGCTTCACCTCTGTCCTTTCTGCACACCTGTTACGATAACCATCCCGTTTTTGGGCATAATAACCCCTTTGACGGTTTGCACAAAAGTGCAAACTACAATTTAACACCAAGGGATCTGTTTGTCAAGAGTTTTTTCGGCTCGTCTGCTTTTTCAAACAGCTAAGATCTCAAGAGCATGAGTATGGATTTTTCCGCAGCCGTGAAGCCTTGAACACCGTGAGACGGCCTCGGGGGCAGGATCTCTCATCCTGTCTAAAACTTGCAGAGGCCACAAATCTCTAAAACTCGTCAACTGCAAAAACAGGCGCAACCCCAGGATACGCCGTGTAATCCTGATGATTACACGGCTAGTCCTGAGCTGCAGTCAGGCTTTGAAAGCCTGACTTCGGCCCCTGTTTTTTTGTTGTCTCGTCAAGAGATTTTGTGGACTGCAAGATACGACCGGCTGAGAGATCCTGCCCCGTCGGCCGCTTCTGTCACTCAGCACCTTATCTTTTCAACAGGTCATTTGCATTATTTCAATAATATTTATTCTGCTTTGTCCTTTGTTGAAACTGTTGTATCAGACAGCATGAAAGTGTGACAAAATGAGTGAACCATGGAACCTGTCCCCGATGGCGCACATGACGTCCGTTTGAGTAAAATCACGGCCTGCGGAAAAACAGATAATTTCATTCCTGCGAAGGCTCCGGAATCAAAGAAATCCGGCTCACGCCGGATTTCCTTCTTATAACATGCCCTGCGGCCGTTCTTTGATTATTTAAGGGTAACCTTTGCACCTTCTGCTTCGAATTTAGCCTTGATATCCTCAGCTTCTGCCTTGGAGATGCCTTCCTTGATTACCTTCGGAGCTTCGTCAACAGCTGCCTTAGCTTCCTTCAGGCCAAGACCGGTCAGCTCACGGACAACTTTGATAACTTTAACCTTGTTCGGGCCAACCTCGGTCAGCTCTACGTCGAACTCGGTCTTTTCTTCAACTTCTTCAGCCGGGCCGGCTGCTGCTACAACAACACCTGCTGCTGCAGAAACGCCAAACTCTTCTTCACAAGCCTTAACCAGCTCATTCAGCTCAAGAACGGATAACTCTTTGATTGCTTCGATAAATTCAGCAGTTGTAAGCTTTGCCATTATAATTTCCTCCTGATTTGATATTCAAACAAATGAAAAATGAATCAAACAAAATCTGTGTTACTCTGCTGCAGGTTCCGCAGCTTCTGTGCTTCCGCCGTTTCCGCCCTTGGCTTCCGCGATCTGATTGATCACACGAGCCAGGTTGGAGATCGGAGACTGGATGCTTCCGAGCAGCTTGCCCAGCAGTTCCTCTCTGGACGGCACCGTTGCCAGTGCAGCAACTGCCTTCTCATCGTAGAACTTGCCTTCCACAACTCCGCCGAGCATCTTCAGGGTCGGAGCAGCTTTTGCGAACTTTGCAACGATCCTCGCCGGTGCAGTAGCATCGCTCTTGGAAACAGCAATTGCGTTCGGGCCTTCGAGCAGATCACAAAGAGCCTCACAATCCGTACCCTTGAAGGCGAAGTTCATCATCGTGTTCTTGAAGACCTTGTAGGTCACGCCTGCTTCGCGCATTTCCTTACGAAGGGCGGTGTCAGCTGCAACGTCAATGCCTGAATAAGCAACCAGGACAACAGACTCCGCATCTTTGATGACCTCAGAGATCTCAGCAACGATCGGCTTCTTCTCTTCAATCTTTGCCATGAATGTCTTCCTCCTTTACAGAATATCTGTGACATACCTTCGGCACACCGGAACGGCCGGGCCTTCCGGAAATGCAGAGCTACGAAAAGCCCTCTCTGCTTGAGACAGAGAGGGCGAATAATCTTTTTCAAGAAATCGTACTCCTCGGCAGGCGTTTGCACATTATACCCTTTCGGGCACCTGCTGTCTTCGGCAGTCATCCTGTGCAGAATACCACACGAAGCGGAGTATGTCAATCTTTTTTTACAGATGCTGCAGAATTACTGCTGCAGAAGCTTGACCGGGTTGAGCTTAACGCCCGGGCCCATGGTCGTAGCAACGGTAACGCTCTTCAGGAAAGCGCCCTTAACTGCTGCGGGTCTTGCTTTTACGATAGCATCAATAAGCGTCTGGAAGTTTTCTGTTAACTGTTCTTCGGTGAAGGAAGCCTTTCCGATCGGGCAGTGAATGATGTTGGTCTTGTCCAGACGATACTCGATCTTACCGGCTTTGATATCGTTGATCGCTTTTGTTACATCCATGGTAACGGTACCGGCCTTCGGGTTCGGCATAAGGCCTTTCGGTCCAAGGATACGACCCAGACGGCCTACAACGCCCATCATGTCCGGTGTAGCAACAACAACGTCAAAATCCAGCCAGCCTTCGTTCTGGATTCTCGGAATCAGTTCCTCTGCTCCTACGTAGTCAGCGCCTGCTGCCTGTGCTTCGTCAGCCTTTGCATTCTTTGCAAATACAAGTACGCGGACCGTTTTGCCTGTGCCGTGCGGAAGAACAACAGCGCCACGGATCTGCTGATCTGCATGACGTCCGTCACAGCCTGTACGGATATGAACTTCTACGGTCTCATCAAATTTTGCAACAGCTGTCTTCTTGACCAGGCTGATCGCCTCATCGCGGTCATACAGATTGCCGCGGGTGACAGCTTTGGCAGCTTCTAAATACTTTTTCCCTTTTTTCATATTAAATATCCTCCTGGTGGTACGTTCGGGATCAACCCTCCCACTGATGATTGTTCAGTTGTTCGACTCGAAGATCACTCTTCCACTGTGATGCCCATGCTGCGAGCGGTGCCGGCGATCATGCTCATCGCGGCTTCGATGCTGGCGGCATTCAGATCCGGCATTTTGAGTTCGGCGATCTCACGGACCTTATCCTTGGAGATCGTAGCGACCTTCACCTTATTCGGGGTGCCGGAAGCAGACTGCAGATTGCAGGCCTTTTTCAGAAGAACTGCTGCAGGCGGGGTCTTGGTGATGAAGCTGAAGCTTCTGTCAGCGTAAACAGTGATTACGACCGGGATGATCAGATCACCCTTGTCAGCTGTTCTTGCATTGAATTCCTTTGTAAACTGAACAATGTTCAGGCCATGCTGACCCAGAGCAGGTCCGACAGGCGGAGCCGGGGTAGCCTTGCCGGCAGGAATCTGTAATTTAATATATCCGGTTACTTTTTTTGCCATTATAATGACCTCCTATGTGGTATTGGCGGGGGTTTCCCTCCCACTGTCCCGGCTGCCGAAAACGGTCCGGGCTTCTTTCATGCTAAGAAACTCTTACATCTTTCTGACATCTGAGAAATTCAGTTCCACACTCGTGTCGCGTCCGAACATTTCCACGGTGATCGTCACGGTCATCTTTGCGGGGTTGATCGCGACCGCCTGAGCGACCGTATCTTTCCAGCCGCCATTGATCACTTTGACTGTGTCGCCGACCGCGAATTCGCTCTTGACGTCCACTTCCATATTGGCTGCCTGAATTCCGAGATTAAACATCTCCGTCTCTGTAAGCGGCATAGGCTGAGATCCCGGTCCCACGAACCCGGTGACGCCTCTGGTGTTGCGCACAACATACCAGGTATCATTGTTCATCACCATATAGAGCAGCACATATCCGGGGAACATCTTTTTCTGTACGGTCTTCCATACCTGTTCCTCACCGGTCTTGGTCTGCTTTGTCCGCAGTTCCTCCACCTCCTGTATCGGAACCCTCACTTCAAGTATCTGGTTCTCCAGATGGCGGTTCTCGATCGCCTTCTCAATATTTGCCTTTACCTTATTCTCATAGCCGGAATAGGTATGAACCACATACCAGCGTGCCTCTTCCATACAATCACCTCACGTTTGCAGCGTTTTCAGAAATGAAGATTGACCAGAAAATCGACGCCGTGCTGTACAAGAAAATCGATCAGAGCGATCAGGGCTCCGAGAAGGACCGAGCAGACAACAACTGCTGTCGTCTCTTTCGTGATGTCCTCACGGGTAGGCCAGATGATCTTTCTGAATTCTGCCTTCAGGCCTTCGATCCACTGAGTTTTCTTAGAAGTTTCTGAATTTGCATTCGCCATAATTCACTTTACTCCTTTGATGACTCTCTGCACTTACTTTGTTTCCTTATGCGTCGTGTGCTTCTTGCAGAAACGGCAGTATTTCTTTGTTTCCATACGATCCGGATGTGTCTTCTTGTCCTTGGTCGTATTGTAGTTGCGCTGTTTGCACTCTGTGCACGCAAGGGTAATACGTGTACGCAAAACTTCCACCTCACTCTCATTATTGTAAAACAGTTAACAGGTTCTTTGGGCATACTATGCCCTGCTTCCATACGCCGAACAAGTATACCACAGGGGTTTTCCATGAGTCAAGGGAAAGTTCCTGCTATATTTGTATTATTTATAAGCTTCAAATGCTTCCGGTATCAGATGTTTCCGGTCAAACACCAGATTATACTGGAAGTACCGGTAATCCTCCAGCACGCTGTGATATTCTTCCGGCAGTTCCTCCATGGAGTAAAAATTTCCCTGCGCATCATACACATATCCCGGTCCGATGACCGGCAGCGTCTGCATGATCTCCAGTCCGAGCCGGTTATAGGCACTTCCCGGCAGCCCCGCCTCTTTCAGAATCAGGCTGCCAAGGTAATTTGCGCTGATGTCCATCTGTCCGGATTCACGCTCATAGTTGGTCCAGATCACATAGGGGGTCTGATACCGTTCCATGGTTTCCTCCGCAGTGAGTTTTGAGATCACACCGCCAAATACTTTCCGGTAATAACCGGTCTCCAGTTTTGGCAGATGATCCCCGAACATTACGATCATGGTGCGTTCGGATGAGTCCTCGAACTGCCGGATGAGCCACTCAAAGGCGCGGTCGGATTCCCTTGCCAGCGTCAGATACGCCTTTGCTTTCGGGTATTCCTTATTAAATGAAAGCTGTATCTCCGGTTCAAATCCGTTGCTCCAGGTATCCTGCGCATATCCGCCGTGGTTCTGCATCGTAACGCAGAATGCGAACAGCTTTTCCCCCGGTTCTTTTTCACTGCACAGGTCACAGACAGACTCGTACAGGCTCCGGTCACTGACATAATCCCGGATCCGCTGCGTTTCCCAGGGCCAGTCAGAACTGCTGTAGAACCTGTCAAACTGCATTTTCTTATAGGTTTTTTCCCGGTTCCAGTTGGATGCAGTCATAGGGTGAAGCGCCGCTGTACGATATCCATACTGTTTCAGGGTCGACGCCAGGCCATATTCCGGATCATGTGTATATGTTGTATATGCAACCACATCTAAAGGAAGAAATTCCTTACTGCTGCCGGTGAGCATCTCATATTCGGAATCCGCCGTACCGCCCCCATATACATGCACATAACACTTCCCTTTTACCGTATTCTCCGAAAGACTGTGCAGGAATGGCAGGATCTCCTCCCGGGTACCGGTATCACCGATGCCCTCGAGATCTGCAAGTGATTCATTCATGATCACAATAATATTCTCAGGGGCTCCGGATCCATCCACGGTCCGGTCCGTACCGGATGCGTGATCCATCTCCTCCAGCAGAGTCCTTGTCTTCTCCAGGACTTTCTCCGGAGAATATCCCTCCGGTTCTTCCACCTTCAGATACGAAGTTTCCACTGCCATAATGAACCAGTAGCCATGCTTCGCATAATTCCTGGCCTGATTGAACTGCATTCCGGTCGTATATTTCTGTGTATATGCACATTTCTGAATAAACAGGAACATCAGCAGGCACAGTCCGGCTCCGGCTCCGACCCGTACGAGGATTCCCCTTTTCCCGGACATCAGATGAAGCGTCTGAAAATACCAGGTGCATTCTGCCAGCCACAATCCGAAATTGACCAGCACCGCCATCCGGACACTGAGCGTAAGCCTGTAGCTTCCCATCACATTCAAGGCAGTTCCCGCACCTGTAAGATCCATCAGTGAAAAAGGCGTTCCCCGGAATTCCGTGACATAATAATCGATCAGAAGCAGCAGAAGTGCTGCAAGAATAAAAATGATTCCTGCAGCATCCGCTCTTTTGCACAGACACGTAAGAATGCCGAGCACCAGATATCCCATAATAAGCCCGTACACAACGTAGCGCAGCTTCATATGAACAGCTTTTTGGGAATAAACTCCGGCCTGCGTTATTATAAAGAGCAACGGCGGCGTCGCCGCCCAGATCACTCCCCCGATTCCCCGTCGCAGCAAAACAGTCCTTCCGGGCTTACGCTCAGAATACAGCACACTGCGCAGCCAGGGAAGAATGATCAGCAGTAAGACACCGATGACACAGCCACCGATCACTTTTCTGCTTCCGTAATTTCCGCCGGCAGCGGTCAGATAGTAAACCATTCCGAAGGCTGCAAGTGCGATCACCGAAAAGCAAATATCCCTCAAAGCTACTCTTTTCAAATGTCTATCTCCCTGAAGTGGAAAGAGCTTCTTCCCGAAGCATAATCTCCTACGATCTGGCCGTTTCCGGTCAGCTCATACTTATATGTGACCAGACCTTCCAGTCCGACCGGTCCCCTGGCGTGCAGTTTGCCGGTCGAAATTCCCACCTCTGCTCCAAATCCGTACCGGAATCCGTCTGCGAACCTTGTCGAAACATTCCGGTAAACACCTGCTGAATCTACCATGCGCATAAAAAACGCCGCTGCTGCATCATCCTCGGTTATGATCGCATCCGTGTGATGTGATCCATACCGGTTGATATGCTCCGCAGCCCGGGCCGTATCCTCAACGACCTTTACCGAGAGATCCAGATCCCCGTACTCCGTATGATAATCCGCTTCTTCTATCCGGATAAACTCCGCTGCAGTCTCCTCCGGACATCCGCGCCGAAGGATCTCCAGTGTCTCATCATCTGCATGGATCCTTACACCCGCACGTTTCATGGCACCGGCAAGAAGCGGCAGGAACGTATCTGCGATCTCCCTGTCTGCAAGTACGGTCTCCACTGTATTGCAGGCTACCGGATACTGGGTCTTGGCATCCGTGATCACCTGAAGCGCGATCTCCGGATCCGCCTTCCTGTCTACATAAATATGACAGATTCCGTCCGAATGCCCCATTACCGGGATATTGGTATGTTCCATAATATAGCGGACAAAGCGGTTGGAACCGCGCGGTATCAGAAGATCCACTTCCCTGTCGCATTTCAGGAGTTCGTCGATCTCGCTGTGTGTCTGGGCAAGCTCCAGAAAATGTTCCGGAAGACCTGCGCCGGTCCCGGCCTCATGGATGATCCGGTATAAAGTGCTGTTGGTGGAGGCTGTTTCTTTGCCTCCCTTCAGTATTGCTGTATTCCCGCTCTTGATGCAGAGAGAAGAGATCTGTACCAGCGCATCCGGCCTGGCCTCAAAGATCACGCCGATCACACCGATGGGGCAGCTGATCCTGCGCAGGACCAGTCCTTTATCCAGTTCCCGGTGAAGGCTCACCTTTCCGACCGGATCAGGAAGAGAGATCAGAGCTTCGATCCCGTCACACACACCCTCCAGCTTCTTTGCATCCATGGCAAGGCGCTTACGGATCTGTACCGGAACGCCTTCTTTTTCCGCTCTTTCCAGGTCCTCTTTATTCGCCCGGAAGATCTCTTCCTTCTGCCCGCGCAAAGCTTCTGCCACAGCGCGGAGCGCGTTATTCTTTTCTTCTCCGCTCCGGAATGCCATCAGGGGAGCTTCCTGTTTCATAATCATTGCTGTTTCCCGAATACCCATATTTCTTCCTCCATCCAATTCAGGTCCGCCCGCGATCCGCTTCTTAAGCATATACGTTTTCCGTCACGCATCCCTGCGGAGCTTTATCGTCAACATCAAATGATCTTTGACGTTGACTATATCATTCATTTCGAGATTTGAAAAGCTTTTTGACATCTCACATGTTCTATGTTACTGTGAAAACGGAATTGCTCCGATCCGGAGCAATTAAGATTTACATGAGAATAAAGGAGGTACACTATGTCCGCTTTAGCAGTTGATGAAAACAGTTTTGAAAAAGAAGTATTGAATGCTGACGTCCCTGTACTGGTGGATTTCTGGGCAACCTGGTGCGGTCCCTGCAAAATGCTTTCCCCCATCGTTGCCGAAGTTGCCGCATCAGCTGACGGCTTCAAAGTCTGCAGTGTTGATGTCGACGAAGCTCCCGGCATCGCATCCGCTTATAATGTGAGTTCGATTCCCACACTCATCGTATTCAAAAACGGCAAAGAAGTACGCCGCAGCATCGGTTTCATCCAGAAGCCCCAGGTGCTTGCACTGCTTCAGGACTGAGGATGCTCAAAACCGGATCATACAAAACCACATCATACAGGAAAAGGAGGCTGCCATACCAATGGACAGCCTCCTTTCTGCATCCAGGCTGCTGCTCGCGCAGCAGCGCTCTATTCTTCTTCCGTTTCAAAAGTGATGGATCCGGCTGAACTGATGTAAGTATCCGCCGCTCCTGTATCGGTACTGGATAAAGAAGTGACAGCTACTGTGACATCCTGGCTGAGCGCATATCCCTCCGGCAGATTTACCGTAGCAGTAATATCGTAATTACCTTCCTCCTCACACTCGGACAGATCCAGCGATACGGTGACATTCTCACTTCTTATTCTGCCGATGGGTGCCTCTTCCTCGTTCTCGGAGTGTACGACTACGGGAAGTATATCCGCCGGTGTAAATACCAGTTTCTTATCCACAGGCCGGTCAAGCAGGAGAACATCACTCATCGGGATCTCCAGTCTCTTGTCTCCGCTCTTTTCGATCTGCGCCTGTGCACTGATCGCTGTATCCGCATCTGCCGGCAGCTTCAGCTCCTCGTACTGATTCAGCGTCTCCGCAATGTCCAGTTCAGCGGAAACATTCCCGGTAGCACCTTCTACATTCAGAGCATCCGCAACGGTAAGGATCCCGCCGATCTGTGCCAGCGCCTCATCTGTGCCGATCAGTGTGACAGTCTGCGGTATCGTCGTGATCTGTGTGATAAAGTATCCTTCCGCAGGAGTTCCCACAGTGGCGACACGGATCGGAACTTCAGAGAACACCTTCCACAGTTCAATCCCCACAGAAACTCTTCGGTCAGCCAGAACATTCCCGGTGCTGTCCTTGAATTCCAGCCTGCTCATCTGGGATTCTGTGAGCTCTGCTCCGTTCTTGTCCATCACCCGCAGAATAGAGGTAAACGTGGAATCCGCACTCAGTCCGGATACGCTTACCGGAGCGATCACCTGATTGATAATACCGATCAGGGATTTCGGCCCTGCGATCAGAATATTCTTGCCGTCCAGGACCTGGGTCCTTCCGACTGCATATCCGTTTCCGGGGTTCCCGGAAGCGACTACCGTCACGGCAAAAGCCTGCTCCACCTTATCTTCCAGATTCACCTTCAGGGAGGAGGGCTGTATGCTGATCTCATCCCATGTGATCGCCGGGTTCGAACTGGTGACTGTCAGCGGGATCGTGTTCAACTCGGTAATATTTTCAAGATTCGCTTCCACGTAAAAATCCGATCCGTTTCGCGCGAGCTTACGCAGTATGGAGTTGCGCTCCGTCACGCGAAGCGTCACCGTACCGCTTCCTTCGGGTTCCACCACTTTCCCGATGTCCTCAATAAGATCCTCATTCACGATATTGATCGCGACATTGTTGATCAGAATGGAATGCGTCGGATCATTGCTGTTTGTCACCAGAAGCCAGATAACGGCGGCGATTCCCAGAGCGATCAGCTTCAGTGAAAAATTATTGCGCAGGCGCTCCCAAAGTTTATTCACCATTCTTTGACCTGCCTTTCCAAAGCTTAAACTTCCTGGCAGTGACCGTTTTGCTCTGCAGGGCTGTCAGCCGTTCACGAAGCCGCTCCGGACTCATACCCCGTTCCAGTTCTCCCTTGTACGCGGCAGAAATATGACCGGTCTCTTCTGAGACAATGATCGTAAAGGAATCCGTCACTTCACTGATGCCGACACCGGCACGGTGCCTTGTACCCAGCTCTTTGCTCAGCGACATATTGTCGGAGAGGGGAAGATAGCATGTCGCGGCGGTGATTCTGTCCCCGCGCATGATCACTGCGCCGTCATGAAGCGGCGTATTATGCTCAAAGATATTGATCAGAAGCTGGCTGGTGACCACCGCGTCCACCTTGATCCCGGTGCGTTCATACTCTTCCAGTGTTTCATTCTGCATGATCACGATCAGCGCGCCTGTTTTTGCCTTGCCCATTTCGGCAGATGCCTTTACCAGTTCACTGAGCGTCTTGTCACTGAACAGTTCTTCGACCGCTCCCACATTCTGAAGCGGCAGAAGACTGGAAATAAACTGCTTTTCACCCAACTGCTCCAGCACACGCCTCAGCTCCGGCTGGAAAACGACCACTGCCGTGATGATCGCAATACTGATACCGCGGTTTACTATGTAGATGAGCGTGTCCATCTGAAGTGCATACACCAGCATTACGCAGAACGCAATGGTGATGATTCCCTTCAGAAGAGTCCATGCTCTTGTCGTCTTGATCCATACCAGAAGCCGGTAGACCAGATACGCAAGAATCAGGATCTCAAATGCATCCGTCACATCGAAATGAGGCAGACGCAGTACGGATATCAGTTCTGTGATCCAGAATTGTACTCTGCTCAACAAACGGATGCCTCCTTCCTGTACACATTTCAGCGTTGAATAAACTATAGCATAATCCGGCAAAGATGCATACCCCCAACTTTCTCAAGCGGGGATGCTATTTTGCGCGCAAGCGCATCTGCAGAAATGCTCTCCGGGGTGCGCGCCGGCTGCGGGAATCCTATCTGGTGCGCTGGTAATCATAGTATGCTCCGCGTTTATCCATCAGCTCCCGGTGGGTTCCCTGTTCAATGATTCTGCCATCTTCCACCACAAGTATCAGATCCGCATCCCGGATCGTGGACAGTCTGTGGGCGATCACGAAAGAAGTCCTGCCCATTGTAACGGTTTTGATCGCTTCCTGAATCGCCCGTTCCGTCACCGTATCAACGGAAGAAGTTGCCTCGTCCAGTATCAGAAGACGCGGGTCCGCCAGTATTGCCCTTGCGAACGAAAGGAGCTGCTTTTCTCCGGTCGAAAGAGACCCTCCCCCTTCCCCGATCTTTCCGTCCAGACCGCCGAGACGCTCTGCAGCTGCCTGCGCATGAACGATTCTCAATGCTTCACGGATCTCTTCGTCCGTGGCATCCGGCCTTCCATACTGCAGGTTTTCCCGGACCGTCCCCGAAAACAGGTGCGGAGACTGGAGAACATATCCCAGGTGGCTGTGCAGCCATAAAAGGGAACGTTCCCGCACATCTTTTCCATCGATCAGCACCTGTCCGGAGGTAGGCTCATAAAATCTGCACACCAGATTTACCAGTGTTGTTTTTCCTGCCCCGGTCTCACCAACGATCGCAATATTGCTTCCCGCCGGCACTTTAAGATCAAAATGTTCCAGAACATTCTCCTCGCCGTCCGGGTAACGGAACGTCACATCCCGGAATTCCACATCTCCCCGGATATCCTCCCAGTTTTCCCTGGCCGGTGAAAAGCTGTCTCCATACAGACGGATCACTTCCGGTGTATCCTGCACCTGCGCCGGCTCATTCAGAAGCCTTGTAAAACGCTCAATATTCACCTGTATCGCGATAAATGCCGAGATATTGGAAATGATCGTCTGCAGAGGTTCGATCATTCCCAGTGCATAGGACATAAATACAGAGAGCGTCCCGATCCTGATCAGGCCTTCCCGGGTCAGTATCTGCCCCTGCCACAGAACGACCGCCAGAGCGATCGAGGACATCAGTGTGACTGCTGAGATCATCTGCGCCGAAGTCCTCCCTGCACGCACAGAGGTCCTCCGCATGTTCCCGGTATCTTCCTCAAATTCACGGTCCATCCGTTTTTCGATTCCGAGCAGTTTGATCGTACGGGCACCTGTCACGCCTTCATTGAAATCCGCACTGATCTTCGCGTTCCATTCCCGTATCTGACGGTTTTGCACGACCAGCGCCTTCTGGAAGAACCAGATCATCACTCCTGCAGCTGCCATCAGCAGCAGCATCCATCCGGCAAGGACACGGTCCACAGCCAGCATCACAAAGACAGCAAAAAGGATATATGCACCGTTCCATACACAATCCATCATACGCCAGGATACCGCTTCCCCGATCTTTCCGGTATCGCTCATGATCCTTGCGTGGATATAACCCACACTGTTCTGGTTAAAATACGAGAAGGAAAGCATCTGAATTTTGGAAAAGGCGGCATTTCGCAGATCACGGTTCATGGACATCTCAACCTTGCCCGAATCCAGCATGCTCCGGTAATTGATCACCACCTGAAGGAGCAGGATCACCAGATAAACAGCCACCATCACTCCGATCCCATCCAGTGTCTTTTCCGCCACAAAATGATCGATGGCATAGCGGTTGAACAGCGGATAGATCGTGTCGATCAGGCTGCTGAGAAAGCCCAGCAGAATCATGAAAGCGATCTTTGCACGGTACTTCTTTAAAAAGGGAAACAGCCTCGGTATCCCGAACAGAGGAAGCGAACGGCTTTCATTTTTATTGTTCATCCGCATTCTCCCCCTTTCCGCCGGCATATTCTTTCTCCGCTGTCCGGGCGGCATTCTCTGACTGCATACGGAAGATCTTCGCGTACATCCCGCCTTTTTCCAGCAGGGTCTCATGGGTCCCCTGCTCGCAGATGCGTCCCTCTTCCATCACCAGTATAAGATCCGCCCCGCGAAGTGTGCTGACCCGGTGGGATACCAGAAAAACAGTCGCTCCCTTCGTTTCCTTTGCGAGAGCATGGCGGATCCGTTCATCCGTCTGGGAATCCACGGCAGATAAAGAGTCATCAAAGATCATGACCGGACAGTGCCGGATCAGTGTTCTGGCGATGGCAGCCCTCTGCTTCTGTCCGCCGGAGAGTGTCACTCCGCGTTCCCCGACAAAAGTATCGTATCCGGACGGGAAGCTGCGGATCGTTTCCTGCAGATCCGCGATCTTTACACACCGTTCCAGCTCCTCATCAGAAGCATCTTCCGCACTGATCCGCAGGTTCTCCTTCAGGGACCTTGAGAACAGGAAGGGTTCCTGATCCACGATCCCGATACTGCGGCGGAGCTGATCAAGAGGGATCTGAGCGATGCTTTTTCCTCCGATAGTGATCTCCCCGCATCCCTCCTGCAGCGGATACACCCGTTCCAGCAGAAGGAGCAGCGTAGTTTTCCCGGAACCCGTACCCCCCAGAATTCCGACGGTCGTACCTTCTTTCACAGTAAATGATACATTCCGCACAGCAGGAACGCTGCTGCCCGGATAGGTGAAGGAGACATTCCGAAAAAGGATATCGCCCTTTATCGGTCCTGAACTTTTCCCGTCCTTATTACAGCCCTGCACGTCTGTTTCAGCCAAAGCATTCTCTGTCTCCCATTCAGTGGGTTCCTTCAGAATATACGCAAGACGTTCCAGTGAGATTCCCGCCTTGCTCATTTCAGAGATCACCCTGCCGAGAGACCGGACCGGCCAGGTCAGCATCGCATTGTAGGAAAAGAAGGCAATAAACTGTCCTGCCGTGATTCTCCCGCGCACACACATCGCCGTTCCCATACAGATGATCAGCAGATACTGAAGCCCTGTCACCAGATCTCCTACGACCCAGTTGATCGTAAGAATCTTCATCAGGCGGACCCAGAAACCCGTATACTGTTCGTTCTGTTTTTCAAAGCGGCTTCGCTCATACTCTTCCCTTCCGAATGCCCGGACCACACGGACCCCGGTGAGATTCTCCTGGGCGATCGCGGACAGGATCCCTTCCTGCGCATCCGCCTTTTCAAATGCGCTGCCGATCCTGGAATAAAAGAAAAGAGAATACCCGATGATCACCGGAATATAGACAGAGGCTGCCGCCGTCATCACCGGATCGATCATCCACATAAATGCCATCGCCAGGACGATCAGTACAATCACCCTCACCAGAGAAGTGAGCTGCTCCGATACAAATACTTTGATCGTCTCCACATCCGAGGTGCAGCGCTGGATGATATCTCCCGCAGCATTCCGGCCATGCCAGGAATAAGGAAGGCCGATGATCTTACGGTACAGCCTTTCACGCATGGTCTGCACCAGCTGCTGTGCTGCCACTGCATTAAAGTACCGGAACAGGAAACGGAATACGGCTGCAGCCAGCGCAATACCCGCCACGATCACGGCGACCCGCCAGGGCTTTCCCCGGAGCCACGTGATTCCTCCCTGATCCGCCCAGGCCTTCAGCGGAGCAGGAAGTGACGCCGGTCTGTCCCCGATCACACTGTCAACGGTAAAGCTGATCACCCTTGGGCCGAGCATGTCCAGAAAAGACACTGCTCCGGCACAGAGCATACTGTATATAAAAAGATGCAGGCTGCCCTTAAGGAAGCCTGCCAGCAGCATCCAGCTGCCCGTTTTCTCTGTATGTTCCTGCTTCATTTTCTCCTGCACCATATAGGGAAACACTGATTAATTCTATTTTCCACCATTTAGAACCTCCCGCGTGCTGCGCGGCTTCCGAAGGAAGCCTTCATCTGCGCAGCACTGCGATCCGCCGGAGGCTCTAAGGAAACGCTGATTAAATCAGCGTTTCCTTAGGCGTAACTCACTGCTTACGGAGGAACTGAAGTGCTCTTTCCGTTTTCGGCTGTTCAAAAAAGGCTCCCGCCTCTCCCTGTTCCCAGATGACCCCGTTATCCATGAATACAACCTTATTGGCAGCCTCCCGGGCAAACTGCATCTCATGAGTCACAACGACCATGGTCGTGCCCTCTGCTGCCAGCTGTTTCATCACATCCAGCACTTCGCCGGTCAGTTCGGGATCCAGTGCCGAAGTCGGCTCATCGAAAAGCACTACGCTCGGTCCGGATGCCAGTGCCCTGGCGATCGCTACCCTCTGCTGCTGTCCTCCGGACAGCTGGCCGGGATAGTACCGGGCACGCTGGTCCATTCCCACCTTCTTAAGCAGACCCATTGCCATCTCCCTGGCGCGATCCGTGTTCATCCTGCGTGCGATCGTAAGCGGTGCCATTACATTTCCCAGCGCCGTCTTATTGGCAAACAGGTTAAACGCCTGGAACACGAAACCCATATGCATCCGCATCTCATGAATCTGCTTTTTGGAGATAGTGACTATATCACTCTGGTGCTCATCCAGCCGGATCATTCCGTGATCCGCTTTCTCCAGAAAACTGATGCAGCGAAGCATCGTGGTCTTTCCGGAGCCGGACGGTCCGATCACAGCCACGACTTCTCCGTCATTGACATCCAGATCGATTCCTTTGATCACCTCATTGTTTCCAAAGGATTTACGAAGTTCTCTTACCTCCAGCATAGTCCTCCATTTCTCAGCCCGTCAGCTGATCTTCCGGTGTCCGCCACACCATTTTTTTCTCCAGCCACGCCTGAAGCCAGGTGAGCAGCGTGCAGATCATCAGATAGATCACAGCAGCCTCACAGTACAGGGCGAACGGTTCAAAGGTCCGCGCTGCGATCTGCTGGGCAGTGGTAAACAGTTCGATCACCGTTATGCTGGATGCCAGAGAAGTATCCTTCACAAGACCGATCAGTGAGTTGAAAAGCGGCGGAAATGCGATCGGGAAAGCCTGCGGCAGAACAATGTGTATCATTGTCTGCGGATAACTCATGCCGATCAGAGCGGCAGCTTCGCTCTGCCCGACCGGCACGGCCTGAATGGCAGAACGGAGCACCTCCGCATTATACGCTCCGAGATTCATCCCGAATGCGATCACCGCCGACGGAAACGCATCCAGAATGATCCCCACACTCGGCAGTCCGAAGAAAATAATGAACAGCTGCACCAGCAGAGGGGTTCCGCGAAAGATCCAGATATAGATCCGGGCAAACTTTGAAAGCACCGGTACCCGGGCGACCTGGACGAGCGCCAGAAACAGAGCAATGGCAAAGCCAAGCGCAAAACTCGCCAGGGTAAGGGGAATCGTCACTTTGATACCCGGTATGAGAATCTTTGTAAAGGACTGCAGAAGGATCTGCATTATACGTTCGCTCAAATCATTCAATCTCCAATACGGATTCAAAAATATTGTCGGCACTGATCACAGCTGCCATTCCGGTAAGGACAACGATCTGCTCCGTGGTAAAATACTTTTTCATCCGGTCCTTTACATCCTGGGAGATTCCATGGATATTCTGCGCAAGCTGTGTTCCGAAATCCCATACTGCGGCATCCTTCTCATCAAATCCGGAACGGTAATCCGGATCCCCCAGCACATCGATCCCGTATCTCTCCTTTGTGATCCTGGTGAAATACCTGCGGCATACGATCGAACTGTTTGCCACCGAGATCGCCGTCTCCAGCAGATCCCCGTACCGTCCGCCGACCTTATCCTTTACCTCGTCATCCATCGACCACGCATTCATCTCCACACACTCATAAACCACCGCATTGTTCATCTCAATAGCGATCTTATTGGGCGTGCTCAGGTCAACACCGCGCTCATCGATATATTTCTTTGCCTTTTCGCTTGCTTTTTCATACACAGCCTGCTCTATCCAGGACATCTGCTGCTCCTTTCCGTTTCTTTTCACAGGACATTCCCGTGTTTTCGCGGTTTTCTTTCTTATGATCTCATCCCGAAACACTCCGAAACACTTCGTCCCGCAAATGGTTACACATTCTTTTTCCGGTTTATTCCTCTGTCTGTGCAGTCTCCTCTTCGGAGGACGGAGTCGTATAATCTCCGTCAAAATACTTCTCAGACAGTTCTCTCAATGTACCATCTTCCCGCAGTTCATTCAATGCCTTATTTACAGCTTCCAGCAAAGGTTCCTCCCCTTTGCGCAGCGGAATGGCGATCTCTTCATCTTTCTCAGGTACGACAAATGCGACCTTCAGCGCTGCATCCGGATGCTGTTTCAGATAATCCGCAAGAATCACCGTATTGAACATACACACATCCGCTCTGCCGGAAAGCACCAGCGTGGCCGCTTCATCCGAAGTGGAGATCGGTACGATCGTCGCGCCAAGATCCTCCAGCTGCTGCGCATAGCTGTTGGTCATATTGGTAGCGATCTTCTTACCGTTCAGATCCTCCATCGAATGAATCGTATCATTGTCGGAAGAGCATACCATCTGTCTGGCGATGAAAAAATACGGATCTGAAAAATCATATTTCTTTTTGCGCTCTTCGGTAACGCTCACATCATTGATCACTGTATCAAGCCGCTTGCTGTCGATGGCAGCCAGAAGGCTGTCCCAGTCCGACTCAGTAAAAGAAGCCTCCACCCCAAGTTTCTGTGCGAGAGCTTTCGCCACCTCCACATCGAATCCCACAAGTTCGCCGCTTTCATCATGATATGTAAAGGGCGGATACGTTCCTTCCACGCCTACCTTGATCTTTCCTTCCTTCACAATATCTTCCAGCTGATCCGCTCCGGCGGTCACCGCCATTGTAAAACATGCCAGTATTCCTGCCGCTGCCATTACTGTCCAAAAACGCTTTTTCATACCAACTTCCTCCTGAAAAGCTTTTCATAAACCACAACAGTTGCTATATTCTGCCGGTCTGCGACCCGCAGGATTCACATTTTTGGGATTCCCGGGTATTGCTGCATTCCACACTGTCCGCGGATGCCCTGATCAGATTTCGGTAAAAATCCACACATCCGGGCAGAACACTGTACGGTATGGATTCGTCGATTCCATGGATCCCGTGCTTTTCCTCCGGACCGAATACGACCGGTGCAAAGCGAAGAACATTCGGACAGATCTTCTCATAGATCCTTGCGTCCGTTCCGCCTGTCAGAATATAGGGACTGACACCGACTCCGGGAAATGTTTTCCGGATCACACGAATCAGCATTCCGGACGCTTCTGAATCAATATCTGCCTGCATCGAGACATCCTCTGAATGCAGCACCTCCATCTTCAATCCGTACCGGGCAGCGATGCGCCGGATCTTTTCCAGACTTTCCTTCATCGGCTCATGGGGAATAAACCGCATATTCGCACCCGCGACAGCGCGCTCCGGGATGACATTGTAAGCGCGGGAACCCGACTGGACCGTGAACGCGATCGTCGTCTTCAGCATTGCCGAAGCTTTGGCAGAAACAGAAGGCATCACCCGAGCTACCAGGGGGCCAAACAGCCACAGATTAGAGAACACAAAACGCACCGGCAGCGTTCCGTACGGAGCCAGCTCCCGCATCATCCGGCGGACCGGTTCCGGCATCCTTCGCTTAAACGGATCATGATGCTCCACATGATGGATAAAATCTGCCAGGCGGGCGATGGGAGAATGACGCTGCGGTGTACTGGCATGCCCTCCGTCGCTGTCCGCGATAAAGTCCAGGCTGGCAGATCCCTTCTCCATGACGCCGATCATGGCAAAGCTGCCATGGATCCCGGGAAGCGGATCCTTCATGATCGCACCGCCTTCATCACATACCAGCCACGGCCGGACTCCCTTTCCCTCAAGAACGTCTGCCAGTTTTGCGCAGCCTCCGCCGCCGGTCTCCTCCGTACAGGAACTGGACAGATAAATATCCTGCTCCGGAATATAACCTTCTGCAAGCAGTTCCTCCACAGCCTGAAAGAACCCCATCACCGAGCACTTCGTATCGCAGGCACCCCGGCCCCATACGCGTCCCTGTGCGATCATTCCTGAAAAAGGAGGATATTTCCACTCTCCCTCCACCGGAACGGTATCCATATGGCTCATCAGAACGATCGGCCGGCTGTCCTTTCTGCCCTTCCAGTACAGCAGCAGATTTCCGTCTGCCTCCGTCTTTTTAAGACTTGCGAAAACGTGCGGAAACAGTTCCTCCAGGACCGAATGAAAATGCCGGAACTTCTCCGGATCGGTCTCATCCGGATCAGAGACCGTGTCGCACTGCAGCATTTTCGACAGCTTCCCCGCATAAAGCAGGGCACGTTCCTCATCCTCTGCAGGATTGTAATTCGCCTTTTTTCGCGGACCGAGCAGCAGCATATGTAAAACTGCCGACGCAAAAAGCAGCGCTGCCGCAGCAGCTGCGATCCAAAAGAGAATCGAGAGCCTCACGCCTTCCCCTTTCAATTATCCAATGATCCGACAATATTGATAGCTTGCTTTTATTGTCGTTCCTCATCATAACATATTCCTATGGGAAATGCTATCCCACTTTTATTCATTTACGACCAGATCTTCAAAAGCTGTCTTCCGGACCCATACAGACAGGTTTCCGCCTTCCGTCCGGAATTCTCCCCAGCCGTCTTCATCGATGAGGACCTGTTCGGGGCAGTTGCCCAGCGCGTCATAAAAAGTCTGTCCAACATATGCAGGCCCCATCTCCATGCGTTTAATGCCGCCTTCTCCGTTCGAAAGGATGACCGCCATTCCGGACCCGGCATGTTCCGAATCTCCCTTTCGTACCCAGCCGATCACATTCGGATCGTCAAAATAATCGCACTGCTCCCCATAGGCATAGGAACTGCGCAGTTTCATCAGTTTTCCGAGGTTCGGGACCATCGGACGGTCCTTTACCGGATTTCCATAGTAGTCCGAATAAAAAACACAGGGTACTCCTTCCGTGCGAAGGAGGATCAGTGCATAGGCAAGAGGTTTAAACCAGTCTTCTACAAATGACTGGAGACTCTGTCCGTACTGGGTATCATGATTATCCACAAAGGTAACCGCTCGTTCCGGTCTCTGACTGATCAGTGTATTATCAAAGATCTTTCTCATATCATATCCGTTTCCGGATGTTGATGCGTTGAAAAAATTGTAATGCAGCGCCACATCGAACAGGGACATCTCATTATCCACCGAATCCAGATAATACAGCAGGCGTCCGATATCGCCGCTCCAGTACTCTCCGACAGCAGGAAACGCCTGCCCCGTATATGTACGCAGTTCTTTCAGCAGCTTCCTGTAGAACGGAAAACTGATATGCTTTACCGCATCCAGGCGAAGGCCGTCAATACCGGTCTCTTCTATATACCAGTGGAGCCATTTTTTAGTCTCTCTCACTACCTCTCGGTTATTCATATCCACATTCATTCCCATCAGGTAGTCAAAGTTGCCGTTTTCCGGGTCCGTATCCCTGGCCCATTTTTTTCCGGCGAACCGGTAGATCAGACCGTTCTCCTGCATATCCTCCACCCAGTCCGTTCCGGAAAAATGTCTGTGATCCCATACAAAATCACTGTATTTCCCACCGCGTCCCGGGAAGGTAAATTTCGACCATACAGTCACCTTTTCCTCCCCGCCGACCTGGCGGTTCCGATCTTCATTCGAATCCGTGACAGCAACCACATCCTCCTTCTCATCCCCGCCCATGCGGTGATTCAGGACGATATCCGCAAATACCTTGATTCCTGCATCATGGAACGCCTGAATGGCCTGTGTATATTCTTCTTTTGTGCCATACTTTGTGCGGACGGTCCCCTTCTGGTCAAACTCACCCAGGTCATACATATCATAAACACCATATCCCACATCATCCTGAGAGATTCCCTTATATGCAGGAGGAAGCCACACCTGGGTCACGCCCAGATCATGCAGGTTCTCCGCCTTGGCGGCGCAGCGCTTCCACCACAGACCATCATTGGGCAGATACCACTCAAAGTACTGCATCATTGTATCATTCGTCTTAATACCGGTTGTGTTTATATCGGTCGTATTAATATCAGCCGCTTTTATATCAGCTGTATTTTTATCGTTTATATTTGTATTTTCAATCAAGTGTTCTTTTCTGTTCTCACTATCTGACTTCTTCATATGAAACACCTCTTTAAAATCTGCATAGCATCCATGAAGAGTTCTCCGTATCTTTGCGGAGCGTCATAGCCGGAAGAGGTTCTTTTCCGCTGCCGGCTGTAAAATTTTGAGAAGTTGTACCACATCCCGGTGAAAATGTCAAATTTCATATGCTTTTCCGCATTCGCGTGGTACTGCTGATTTATGATGCGGCCTCGGGGGCAGGGATCATTTATAGCGAAACTGTCAGGACAGGAACGCAGACGAGATATGCACCCTACGCAGTCTTAGGCTCCGACGTAAGAGCGTTTCGTGTATGCGCGAATGCGTCGGAGCCTTAGACGGAGTTGGGTGAGAGCTCGGCGGAGTGGGTCCGGGTTTCGCGGTAATGTATCTTACTCGGAAGCAGCGAAG
>CACZZH010000018.1 GCA_902785635.1 uncultured Lachnospiraceae bacterium | reverse complement strand
ATTCTGCCTTTTCCAGACCTGTCATGGCAATTCTGGCTTCAATCCGTGTTTTTTCTTCCGGTGTTACACGAAAATTGATAATCGTATTTCTCTTCCGGGCTTTCTCATCTTTCGGTTTTTTGACTCTTCCGGATTCCATTGTCGGTCTGATAAAAATCTTATTCTTCATCTGCCTCCTCCTCTGAAAATGCTTCATCCAGTTTCTTCGCCATTTCCTGCTGTACCGATGGATATAAATGCGAATATCTTTCCGTGACCGTGACACTCTCATGACCCAGTCTCTGTGCAATCTGCACCGGTGAATAACCGAGATTTATAAGAAGCGCACAGCTCGAATGGCGCAGGTCATGAATACGGATTCTTTTAACACCGGCGTTTCTACAGCCGCGATCCAGCTCATGATGCATATAATGCTTCGTCACCGGAAACAATCTGCTGGTTCCATCTACCTTGTACAGCGATGCAAAATAATCCTCCATCTCCCGGCAAAGGAATTCTGGTAGATCAATCCGCCGGTTGCTTTTCTCCGTCTTCGGAGAAGTAATCATCTCTTTTCCCCTGACTGTCTGGAACGTTTTATTGATCCGCAGTGTCTTTTTCTCCAAATCAAAATCATCCCTCGTCAAGGCCAGCAGTTCCCCGCACCTGATTCCTGTCCAGTAAAGAAGCTCAAATGCATAATAGGAAAGCGGTTTTTCCTTCATTTCCTCCGCAAATTTCAGATACTCTTCCTTCGTCCAGAAAAGCATTTCTCTCGTTTTTACCTTTCCCATTTTCTTATTTGCCAGACAGGGGTTTTTCGGAAGATCATAATACTTTACTGCATGATTAAAGATCGCGTTCAGCTGATTTTGTATACTCCGCAGATATGTCTGGGAATATCCTTTTCCCTGATCATCCCGCAGGCTTAAAAGCGCATTCTGCCATTGCAGAATATCTGTAGATGAAATCTCTGCCAGGCTTTTATTCTTAAAATACGGCCGGATATGCGCATCAATCACCGACTCTTTTGTCGCGTAAGTACTGGCCTTAATCTGCGGTTTCAAATCCCCCAGATATATATCAACAAAGGTATCAAACCCCATATTGATATCCTTGTTGTTTCTCGCAAGGAATTCCCGTTCATACGCAACGGCCTCCTTTTTTGTCTTGAAGCCGCGTTTGTCATGCCGCTTTTGCTCTCCCTTCCAGTCCTTGTAATAAACAGAAACCCTCCAGGATTCATTGTTGTAACCGTTCCATTTATCCTTATATACCGCCATGTGTGCTGCCTCCTTCTCTGCAGATTTGGTTATGACCGTTGTCCTGTCATTTCCCATGACCATCTTCCTGGTCAGGAGATGGAATAAGGTTTACCTCGAAACGATTTCAGATAATCGTCATGAATACTTGACTGTACTTCCATCGTTTTAGCCAGACTCGTCATGTACAGCGTCGAAACCAGATAGGGAACCATATGCTTTATTTCCAGGTCCTTATCGATAACCCGATCCAAAACATCAGCAACGTGATCATAAGTAAGCTTCAGAAATCTTGCTTTCACAGTACTCCACGGATACTCGGTATTCCTTATGAACACCTTTTCATGGGGATAGCAGACCATATCACAGATCACATCATAGATTTCATGAACCATCTGAACCTCTGTATCGCTCTTCTGTCTTGCGGCTTCCAACAACCAGTCCAGATGGATATTTTCTGCTATCAGGTCTTTATATTGCTGAACCGTACGTTCTTCATCCGTCAATCCATCTGCCTGTTCCCCGTCTTCCTGACTGATGGATATGATATGATCCTTCTTATTTTTCTGTTTTTCATGATCAGTATTGTATTCTGGCAGCTTATCCGTTTCGGATGATCCGTCCCGGTTATCCCGTACCGGGCTTTCCGCATCGGTAATACCGTGCCGGGTTTCCCGCTCCGGTAAATCTGCTGCGGATCTCCTCTCCGTGAATACCTCTATCTCAGATACAAATTTCCCGAGATGATTTCTGGACATGGTTCTGACCAGATATCCAAGCTTTTCCAGCCTTTTTATCGCACTCGCTATCGCGTCCTTCCCATCCGGTATAATCGCGCTCAGGCCTGCAATGCTGAAATTCCATTTATCCGGAAGTGAACAGATCGTACAAAGCAAACCACGATCTTTCAGGCTGAGATCCTTATCACGCAAAATGCTGTTACTGATCATGGTAAAATTCTTCTGCGTCTTATTGACCAGTACCGCCATATAACCACCCCCTTGAAAATGATTTCATCATTCTCATATTCAACCACCCCCAGCTCCTGCACCCGTCTTAAGACAGGCTTCCTCATACCAGATCCGGTTTACCTTCCCGGCCACGACAATCGCTCTTGGATTCTGCTCCTTCATCTCCTTGTTCAGCTGTCTGATCACCTCATATGCTTTTGCCCTCGAAACCCCGAGGTCGAATATGACGGTATCTACGCCGACAAATAATGGTAATCTCTTGTTTGCCATATCGACCATCCTTCAAATAATGTCTTTTGCAACTATTAGTAGATACATATTTATATCTGTTATCGGCATTATACGACCTAAATTATTGCATGTCAATAGCTTCAGACATATTTTTATGTCTGAATTATAGAATTCTATTTCCTTTATATGACTGCTGTGATATGATACAGACAGTAATTTGTGTTTTTTATGAGCAAAAATACATTGGGGAAGAATATCTCTGGCTTCAAGTCCGGATGAAATCATAAGGATATTCCCTTTTGTATGGATATGGAGGCCAATAATGACGCTTGGCGAAAAGATTCGAAAATACCGGATCATGAATGAACTGACACAAAAAGACCTGGGGTTAATGGTAGGCTTCTCTGCAGCAACGGCAGATTCCAGGATTCGTAAATATGAACGGGATCTGATGGCTCCGAAAGAAGACATGCGAAAAAAGCTGGCAGAAGCACTTGATGTCGACCTGTCAGCTCTTTCCGATATAGATATACAAAGTCTTGAAGATGTGATGCAGGTACTGTTTCTGTTTGAAGAAGAACTCGGCATGACCATCGAACGGACAGAAGAAAAGACAAGCCTCTGCTTCGATAACAAGAACAAGGACCATGCCTTATTACTCAGCTATTTATATACCTGGTTCAGTAAGAGAAGGAGTATAGTTAGTCCGGATGGCACTTCTGATGAAGATGTGATCAGGCAATATGAACGTTGGAAAGCCAGATTCCCCAGGGATAATCAAAACTATTGGACTGAACAGGAACAGGCTCTTAACGATTTTTATGATCCGCTTGTCAAAAAAACAGGCAGAAACCAGAAACCGATTGTCCTTCTCTCAGAGTTTATACTGCATATAAGGGAACTGATCCGGAATGGCATCCAGATGGAAGCCACTACTATACTCTTCGGCGTTGGTGACAGCGGACTGGTCCTGACCTTTCCGGTTACACAGCTTCTTTCTTCTGAAGATAGTGATGTGGTTTCCGCATTTACCGGATTTCTTTACGATCTCCGTACACTGGAATCCTATGGTATGCCTGTCACCACAACCATGCTGACGAACGAAAAGGGAACTCAGATTTCGTACTGTCTGAGGTTGTCCTCCTTATCCGGAATGTATTCCACCATCATAAAGCTGCAGGCTTATGAACGTGAAGAAGGGAAAAATGACTGGGATGTTCAGATGTTTGAAAAGCAGTTTGAAGCAGACTTGAAAACATATGAGTTGAATTTGAAGGAAGAAATTGCACTCAGAAAATGACCGACAAAATCCAAAACCAGGATTCTTATTGACATTTCAGTGACATGAAAATCGGGAGACCGCTTACTTGGCGGCCTCCCGGGCTTTTTGGATTATTCGTACTCGATACCGGCAAAGCATTACTTAACGTATATCAGTTAAGTTTTGTGTTCTTTTAGCCGCTTTTTTCTCTCAGTTATACTGTGTCTCTTCCCTTTCTGATCTTCTGTTGCCAATTTGTTGCCACGAAAAAGTTTTTTTCTCAAAGTACTTGAGATCTTCAAAAATCTGCTTGACAAACATTAGCAAGATTTGTCAAGTTCTTTGACCTCTACGCCAATAACGCGCTTTAGCAATAATCTCGCCAATAAGCTCGCTTTTTGATGCGGTATAGGTTCCTCTGTCTTCCGAATACTGTTTTGCCAAAGATTCTTTAAGCTTTGAATAAGCCTCCGCATCTTTTTTGTGGCAATTAAGATAATCTCTCACGTCCACATAGTTGTTCCATTCTTCCGAATCATAAATCACGGCATGGACGTGATGTGTCCTTATATCGTTGGAACCACATATATACAGGTATTGCAGGGGATGGTCTTGACCTCGAAAAATAAAACCGTTTTCCTCAAGAACACTGTTTCTGGACAAGAGTTTATCAAAATCAGATACCCCGGCGACGATATCGATAATAGGTTTTGCGCAAATATCTTTTATAGCCGTGCTTCCGATGTGCTGTGCATCGACTAAAACATCTTGAAGGATACTATGCAGCTCTGCAATGGTTTCTGCTGCGATTACGTCCCACTCAGCGTCATGAGGTTCAACAAGCACTGTACCTCGACGCAATCCTAAACTCATAAGCGCCTCCTGTTTCATCAATAAATCCCGATTTGGCGTCATCCCGACAAACTGTGAATTTTTCTTTCTACATCATCAATAATTCCTTTTCACTCAGATTGCCTTTGAATAGAAATACTTGCTCAGCTTAGGATCCTTATCTTCCCTTACAAATTCTAACGAATACCCAAGCTTTTTATAGAATTCAGGTGCCTGAAATCCAAAGGTCGTCAAGGTAATCTTCTCATATCCTCTGCCTGAGTATTCCTCTTCAACTTTCTTAACGAGTTCTGATCCCAAACTAAGCCTTCTATATTTCTCATCAATTATCAGATCATTGATATGAACCTCGTTGTAATAGGCTATACCGGTTATTACTCCTATGATCTCTCCCTCATCATTCTCTGCAGCAAAGCAGTATTCCTCGAAATTCAGAACCACATTACTCTTTACAGCAAAATCCGTGAATGCTTCATTTATAAAATGACCTACCCTATCATCAGTTTCAAGCAATCTTTTTATCACCATTTATATATCCTCAAAATTACCTTTCCACAAACTTCGATTTATCTAATTGCTACAGTCCATTCGTCTCCCGAAACCACATACTGAAACTCTGTCAGTTCCGGCATGTTCATCACTTTCAGAAGATCGTCAAAATCATCCACGGTTTTTACTGTGGAAAGGTCACTGTACTTGATCCATTCCATTTGGCCTTCCTCGGATGAGATAAGATTACCTGACCACCGCGTGGCCTTAAACAGCAGGACGACATACCTTCCGTTTTCTAAGGGAAAGTGTTTTACTCCAACCAGTCTTGGGTCGAGGACCGTCAACCCGGTTTCTTCTTTCATCTCGCGGATCACTGCATCCACAAATGATTCTCCGAGTTCTACATGACCGCCCGGCAGTGCGTAGCCTCTCCAGTCTTTTTTTACTCTGTTTTGAAGCAATATTTTATTGCCGTCTTCGATCAGGCATAATACTGTCAGTTCGACATTCTCTGTTCTATGCATCAGTTTATCTTCCCGTTTTCGGCTGCCCGTACTCCCGCTTCATAGCCTCCGTGGAAATCACCCACTGCTTGCCGTATTTGCAGGCGTCCACGCCGTTGACCAGCTTCCCGTAGGCAATTGCCTTGCGCAAGGTACTTTCGTTCAGCCCCCAAAGCTGGGTGGCATCGGTAAAGGCCATGAGGCCGTCGAAGGGCGTCTTGACCGTCTCGCCGTTTGCGAACAGCTCGTCGCAGGACAGATCAAGATTGTCGTTCCAGATAATCCCGTAGCCTCCTGTATCGACCTCTACGCTGGAAAACAGTTCCGGCGCTTTTTCCAAAGCCTTGAACGGCGCCCATTTTACAAATAAGGGCTTCACGTCATAGATTTTGGTCACGCCTTCCGCAAACTGTACGCTCAAGCGATAGTCCGGCAGCGCATTGACCGCTTTAATCTTATGGAACATCGTATCAACTCCTTACTCAAGGGGAGAAAGAGACTTAAACTCCTGTGTCTCCCACATATGCAGAAGATCGTCTTTATGGATAGCAGACCATTCCCTTACCATAGCAAGTGCCTTTGGCGGCAGATGCCCCTCCAGCACCTCGCCTGTCTGAATATCAATGGCAGCCATATCTTCGCCATAAAGCGCATGGATGTGCGGCGGATTATGCTCCGCCTGCTGGAAATACATACGAATGATGATTCCGTAGAATCTTGACAATACGGGCATTGATGAAACCTCCTATTTGTAGTCACTTATATTATATCACGAAATCGTGAAATATCAACCGTTTTCCATAATATATATTGACCGGAAATGAAAGGTCACATATGAAATGTTCCTTCAGAATAATGGCCACAGGGTATCAGAGCTGTTGTAATCAGAGTGTCATCATTCATTCATGGAGTTTCCAATATCCTGAACGGCTGTAGCCAATCCTATCAATCACTCCTTCTTCGTTAAGTTGTTTAATAAGCCTGTCAATCGTTCTCCTGGATATACCCTGGATATACCCGTTGACTATCTTATAGTTCTTACCGCTGTATCCCACAATTTCGCGTCCTCTGCCTCTGTTGCTCTGCAATCAGATCTCTTCCGTCAATTGCCGCAGCCAACACATCCCGCAGCCATCCTTCCGGCAGCATCATAGCGACCTTTTCAACGATCACCTTCATCTTCCGCAGAGCGGACAGTTCCATCCTTTCCGGTATGGGAAGGCGACGTTTCTTCTCCAGCTCCGCTTCCTTCTCCCGCAGTCTCTGCTCCTTATCCCGCAGCACCCGTTGATTGTATTCTGCAATATCCACCCGTTTTGCTGTCGCCAACAGATTCTGGTATTTTTTCGGAGATATCTTATAATCGCCTCCCAGCGTCTTCTGCGGCTTAGGAAGGGCTTTCACCTCTTCTTCTGTCATGATCCGGACTTTGATTTTTCGGTTTCGCTCTTCCAGCGTTTTATTCTGATCAGCAAGTTCTCTTTGCCTGTCCTCCAGATCTTCAACGACTGCTTCTTTTTCCACGATAGCTGTTTCCAGTTCCTGCTGCTTCCTGCGCTTATACTCGAATCCTTCCAGGCCATACTCCGGCTTATTCCGGCGATGCTCCTCTTTTTCTTCCTCGGTCATGCGGTCATAAATTTTACAATCCTCTACTTCATAGCCCCGTTCCCGCATCCGCTTCGGGTATTCCGTATTCACGAAGGTGAAGAACTTCAGATTGAACTCCGACTTTGCATTGAAGGCCAGAACACCATTCTTATCCTTCGTCAGCGGAACAACAATACGATGTGTATGCGGTGCCTTTCCTCCGAATTCATCGAAATGGATGACCTGCGCGACAGTGATCCAGTCTGGATTCCAGTCCCTCAAGATCTGATCCAACACATCCGAACTAACTCTTAGGAACCAGATCTGTTCTTCTCTTGACATCTTCTCCATATATTCCATCGGCGGCTTTTCGATCATCTCGATACCGGTGACCGCATCACAGCGCAGAGCTCGTTTGCCGTGCGCCTTTTTGTCAGCATTGACCAGATCTATATATTTCTGAACCTCTGCTTCCATATCCATATCAGTGGACCCGCGCAGCCATACATTCTGATCCGTCATCGAACGATCTATCGTTTCATCCCTGCCGCGACGCACATCCCGCATCTCATCCCAGGCAGCTTTCACACTGCAGGTACCGGCTTTCCTGCCGTTATGTTTCTGCGTGGACGGCGAAAGAGACAGCTTCATACAGGGTAATCCCACATGCATTCTTCTCACCTCGTTTTCTTTACAGTTTTTTGTCTATAGATGAGGCAGTAGCAGCCTTAAGGATTAAGTACGTGACCTCGTACTTAAGGATCCCCTTAAGTGTCGGTCCTCTCCCGAGGGGGACGCTCACACTTCCTTCAGAGTGCATCGCTCAGGCGTTTCCACCCTGCACCCGGACCAAAGGCTGCGCCTCCGGACTCTGCCGCCTGCCGCTTTGTCAGGGGCAAAAGGGGCATTTTCAAATCACTCTCACAAAAAATTCTGTTTCCGTTTTTCTTACGGAGTGATTTCATTTTGCCCCTTCTGCCCCTTCTGTCCGCTGCGGATCAGGCAGTATCAAATGGCGTTTCGTCCTCCTCACTGAGTTCCTCCCATCCATTTTCCCTGACAGCTGTGCCGCGATAGCAGATGGTCCCCTGATACTTTGTCACGATATATCCCTTCCGTTCCATCGTCATCAGGAACCTTGCCTTTCCCAGCGGCTGGCGGCCGTTGTCGCTGCAGTAGTCATTGTACATCGTGACCATTCTGCTGCGCGGGATCCGGCTGCCCTCTTTCCGGCAGATCGTTTCATCCAGGAAAGCCTGTACGCTGTCGGAAGCCCGGCGCAGCTTCTCCACCATCTCTTTGCTGTGCTCACTCTCCTCAAAGTGCCCGCGTTCGTAAAGTGTCGATAGTGCTCCCACAGCCATATGAACAGCAAACTCCATCTCCTTTGCCACCTTGCTCTTCAGCCTGGTATCTTTCTGATCTTCCGCAATCACATGGTCCAGTTCCAGTACGAGCAGCCTCCGGTAGTAAGCATCCGATTTATCATCCAGATTCTCCGGCATGCCGTTTGCCGAGAACAGCAGCTTCGCCCGGCTGAAAAAGTGCGTCGCGTCCTTTCCCTTCTTCTCAAAAACAAGCGCATCCTCCCCGACGGATTTCTTTACCACATCGGTGGATGACATAGCCTTACAGGGAACATCCCCGCAGGCATTTAATAGTTTCCCGAACATCCCGGTCGCATAGAAGCGGTGGTTCAGTTCCTGGATCGGGATATTTGAGCAGTTCTCAATCCCCACCAGTTTCTGTACCAGATCGATCAGGATGGATTTTCCTGTTCCGCCGTTGCCTGTGAGCAATAGGAATTTCTGCATCTGTGTATCAGTCGTCATGCAGTAACCCGCATACTCCCAGAACATCTGCTGCTCCTGGGGATCCGGAAGCGAGGTGGCCAGATAAGTCCGGATCACTTCTCCGCCTGCCAGCGCGGATGTCTTCCCGTCCGGATGAAATTCATGGGGAACCTGGTTCAGGGACAGATACTTCGGATCATGCTCAATCATCACGTTTTCGATCGCATCATAGTAGCCGTTGCGGAAGTTTATCCAATGGGCAGGCATGTTGTAGAGGTCATAAAGACACCTGTGAGCCTCCGGCTGTATGATCAGCAGGGCGTATATTCTCTCGATGGCCCCGATCTTCTTCAGCTTGCGGTATAAGTGATTCTGAATTGCCCTTTTCAGGCGGCAGCCATTCAGATCCTCCCTGTAAACCCCATGATCGTATATATACGGGAAACTGCGCAGGACAAAGAACGGGACCGTCTCCAGTATCTCCTCAACGATCGCGATATCAAACGCGCTGGCTGGCTCTCCATTCTTATCCAGGAGATGAAACTGATCCAGATCCGGTTCCGTCTCCGGAGGCTTTTCATACCGTTCGATAAAGCTGTGAAGCAGTTTCTGCATCTCGGTTCGATAGGACAGCTTCTGCAGATAATCCTTATCTTTGAACAGCATCCATCCTTCACGAAAGTCGAGCATCTCTTGCTCAAAATATTCTGTTAACGTATCATTCATTTTCCTGGTGGAACATGCAGGGACATACATATAGTCCATCCTGTAAGATCCACAATTAGCATTACTGCTCAGATACTCTGTCAGGTCTTCCAGACTGAATATGCCTTCCGTGTCTTCCTTCAGTGCCACCGCACAGAAGCCGGCATCAATGATACTTAGCGCAAGATTGATATTGTCCACGATGAACATATATTTCTTATCCAACGTGTCCGGCTCAGTGTGCATATAGTTGTCAAATATTAAGCGATTCATTGTGTTCCTCCTCTCTGTAATCAGGAGGATGCGAATGAAAAAAATCGTTGAACCCGGAAACAATATCGGTTATACTGTAAGTGTATTTGATACAGAACGATTGCTCTTGTTCTGCGCCAACAGAACAGCTCCGGGCAGTCGTTTTTTCTTTATCCATCCTTCGCATCCTTCATTCCTCCCATGACGGAAGTGATCAGATCGATCCGATCGAGAAGATCCCTGTTGACATCCTCTCCGCTGCCGATCCGTTTCAACTCCGTCAGGATCTGCTGCATCTCCAGTTTCAGTCCGCGGTAGACCTTCGGATTACCCTGAACAACCACGGACTGGTCCGTCAGTTTCTTGATGATATAGTCCTGTTTTGTGCATCCGGAAATTCTCACGGCTGATTCGATCAGCGCATCCTCCTCCGGGGATACCCGGAAGGCCACTGTGACCGATCTCCATCTTCCCTGATGATCCATATTTTTCGCTGACATTGTGCTTTCTCCCTTCCCTCCCATATCTTGGCATTGTGGTTTACAGATTCATTGTGCTTTCTCTTCGACATTGTTTCATTCTTTACTGTTGTCCGACTTTGCTTCTATTGCTCTTGCATTGTTGAGACGATCTGCCATCTCTGTCTGCACCGTCGGGAACAGGTGTGCGTACCGGTACGTGATTTTCTCCGCTTCATGTCCGACGCGTTCCCCGATCGCGAGGGCTGAGAAGCCCATGTTGATCAGGAGCGATACGTGGGAATGTCGGATATCATGGACGCGGATCTTTTTGACGCCGCTCGCCTTGCAGCCGCGGACCATCTCGTGATTGAGATAATACTTTGTGACCGGGAAGATCCTCTCATTCAGATGCACCTGATAGAGCTGCCGTAGGTAATCCTGCATCTCCTCGCAGAGAAACTCCGGCATCTTGATCGTCCGATTGCTCTTGGCCGTTTTCGGGCTCGTAATGATATCCTCTCCCTTCATCCGGTGGTAGGTCTTGCTGATCGTGACTGTCTGCGCTTTGAAATCGAAGTCCTCCGGCGTAAGCGCCAGCAGCTCGCCTTCCCGGATCCCGGTCCAGTAGAGCATCTCGAAAGCATAGTAGGATACCGGCTTGTCCATCATTGCTTCCGCGAACTTCAGATATTCTTCCTTCGTCCAAAAATCCATTTCCTTCGGAATCTCTTTTCCGAGTGTTCCTGCCACCCTTGCCGGATTCACCGGAAGCTTGTAATACTTCACGGCATGATTGAATATCGCAGACAACTGGGCATGGACGGACCGGAGATAATCCGGAGAGTATCCTTTGCCGTCCTTATCCCGGTAGGCCATAAGCTTGTTCTGCCATGCGATCACTTCCTTCGCATCGATCTCCGCGATCTTCCGGTTTCCGAAATAAGGAAGGAGCTTCGTCCGGATCATATGATCCTTCGTCTCCCAGGTACTTGCCTTCAGCCGCGGCTTACGGTCGGCCTCATACAGCTCGCAGAAGCTGGCGAAGGTCATATCCAGTTTGGATTCCTTCTTCAGCATGGTCTCCCATTCCCACTGCTGGGCCTCCCGTTTGGTCTTGAAGCCGCGCTTCTGGGTCTGCTTCGGTTTCCCGGTCCAGTCTGTGTAGCGGTAGATCACCCGCCACGTGCCTTTTGCTTCATCTTTGTAAACTGCCATTATTGCTGGTTCTCCTTCCCGCCGTGGTAACGGCATCGTTCATAAAAATAATCTGCGTTGACTCTGCCCTGAACTGTGATATAGCCCATGCCTGCAAGCTCTTCATTCAGCTGCCGGATGATCTTGTAAGCCTTCTGCCTGGAGATCTGCATCTCCTTCATCACCTGTTCTGCTCTTAAGAAACCTGATTCTCTCAAGGTATCACCCTCCTTCCGGAACTTAACTGTTTTTAGTTATGTCTGTATTATAATAACTCTATTCCGTTAAGTCAACCCAATAAAATAACTTTTTTGCGTTAAGTTTCTATTGAACTTGCTTTTTCTCCATGTTATACTGTGCTTAACAAATTTATTTAAGTCTGGAGGTCTTATCATGGCATTTGGCAAACGACTCCGGTTTTTCCGGACCCGCAAAGGGCTTACCCAGAAGCAGGTCGGCGAAGCTGCCGGCTTTAAAGGAAACACGTCCGAAGTCCGCATGGCACAATACGAAACAGAAGCCCGCACCCCCAAGGAGCCGCTGATCCGGCAGCTTTCCGAAATGTATGGCGTATCTCCGAGGGCCATCAAGGTACCGGATATCGACTCGGAACTCGGCCTGATGCACACGCTTTTCGCGCTGGAGGATATGTACGGCTTCCGGATCGCGAATATCGATGGAGCCCTCTGTCTGCGTCCCGCAAATACCGGCAGCGTTTCGATCACCATGTTCGACCTGTTCAGCAAGTGGTATGAGCAGGCGGAAAAGGTACATAAAGGCGAGATTACCAAAGAGGAATATGATTCCTGGCGCTACAACTTCTCCGAGGCAGACCTTCCGGGGATCCATGTGAAGGTCACACCCTCACAGGAACTGAGTGATGCACTGATTCGTATGTCAAAGGAAAAAGGGGAAGACTAGAAAAAGAAAAACCTTACCGATGCTCCAGTTTGATTCTGAAGATCAGTAAGGTTTTTTAGATCGTATAAATGAGAAATTACGCAGTGAATATCAAAGAAATGTTGCCAATCTGTTGCCAGCACTTAACGGAATTTGTTTGGAGCCCGCATAAATACTGGCTTCTTTTTGGGCGTTTTCTTATTCATACTCGACAGTCGCCGGCGGCTTCGGAGTGAAGTCGTAGAGCACGCGGTTGATGCCGGGCACTTCCTTGATGATGCGGCTTACCAGATGATCCATCAGCTCTGCCGGAAGATGTTCCACGGTCACTTCCATCACGTCGGTGGTGTTGATGGCGCGGATGATGCAGGGCCAGTCAAAGGTACGCTTTCCATCCTTTACACCAGTGGATTTGAAATCCGGAACAACGGTGAAGTACTGCCACACTTTTCCTTCCAGTCCGTTCTTCGCAAACTCCTCACGCAGGATCGCATCGGATTCGCGCACCGCCTCAAGGCGGTCCCTGGTGATGGCACCGGGGCAGCGTACGCCCAGGCCGGGACCCGGGAACGGCTGACGATATACCATGCCTGCGGGAAGGCCGAGCGCTTCACCGACCATACGCACTTCATCCTTGAACAGGATACGCACCGGCTCTACCAGTTCGAACTGCAGATCCTCCGGAAGACCTCCGGCATTGTGGTGTGCCTTGATGCCGGCTTCACTTTCCAGGATATCCGGCCAGATGGTCCCCTGTGCCAGGAAGCGGATGCCGTCCTGCTTTCTGGCTTCCTCGGCAAATACTTCGATGAATTCATTGCCGATGATCATACGCTTTTGCTCCGGATCTGTCACTCCTGCAAGCTTGTCGAGGAAACGGTCGGATGCGTCGACATAGATCAGATTGGCTTTCATCTGATTGCGGAATACTTCGATCACCTGCTCAGGCTCTCCTTTGCGAAGAAGGCCGTGGTTCACATGAACACACACAAGCTGCTGCCCGACTGCTTTGATCAGGAGCGCTGCAACGACAGAAGAATCCACTCCGCCGGACAGGGCAAGAAGTACCTTCTGATCTTTGATCTGTTCGCGAAGAGCTGCAAGCTGTTCCTCAATAAAGGCATTTGCCAGCTCGGGAGTTGTGATCCGTTCCATATTATCGGGTCGTCTGATTTCGGTCATAATCATTTCCTCCAAACCGTTTCTTGAAAATCAACAACACAACATTTTCCTAAGTATAATCCGACTCTGAGCGTATTCACAAGAACAATTTTTCTTTTTTCAAACTTATTAGGATGTTTTATCTATTTTTTAGCGTTTGTTCATAGCCTGTTCATATTTGGCAATTAGAATAAGGTTAACGTTAAAAGCAGGTCTTTATGTGCGTTGCAGCCGCACATCATTGATATTTTTTCATAATAGCCCCGATTTCCGAAAGGAAATCGGGGCCTCCTCTTTTTCATCCTCCGAACCGGTCGTAGTGCTCAGCGTTCGATCCCTTTTCGCGCCGGCTGGTCATGATCAAACGGATGCTTCACCTTGCAGATCCGGGAATGATAATCGCAGATCTCGCAGAGCCGCTGCCCCGGATTCTGCCCGGTAAGGATCACTTCCAGCCTGTCCGGTTTCGACTCAAGGAAACCGATCAGCAGGTCCTCGTCGAGCAGACCGGCGCTGACTGCATAGACTGCTTCATCCAGGAACAGTACATCATACTCTTCATCGCGGGCGATCTGCGTGACCTTTTGCAGCTGGCGGTTATAGAAGTCGCGGCGCTGCGCTTTTTCTTCCGGTGTAAGCAGGAAACTGAATTTCTCCTGTTCCAGTCCGTCGATAAAAGTGATCCCCGGTATATACTTCATGGCACTGCGCTCACTGGTACTGTTATTTTTCATAAACTGATAGATCAGTACCTTGTAACCATACCCCGCTGCTCTCACACAAAGCCCCATCCCGGTGGTGGTCTTTCCCTTTCCGTCTCCGGTGTAAAGATGAATCAAGCCTGTTCCGGTGCGAATCTGTTCCGTCATAATATCCTTTCTCCGAAGGGATCTCCCCTGCTGTACTCTGTAAGTGCTGCCCCGTTATTCGGATCTGATCGTATCCAGCGTATCCTGAATGTCTTCCAGTTCTGCCTGATATTCTTCAAGCCGGTCCTCAAGCTGCTGCGCCGTTTCCGCGTCGTACTGATCTGTTTCCGGATCAAGTGCCTTCCCTGTCTGTTCCAGAAGAGCCTGGATCTTCCCGATCGTTTCTTCGAGTGCAGCCGTCTCCGGTTCCTGCGCCGTATCCCCCACGGTGAACAGCTTTGCCGTACCGGAACCCGCGTTGTGCATAAGCCCGGTCTGCAGCCTTGCAAGCCTGAGCAGACCACTGATCTGATCCAGAAGTTCCTGAACAGATGCTTCTGTTTCTTCTTCTGTTTCTCCTTCTGTTCCCTCTTCTGTCTCCTCCTCGGGGAAGACTGCCTCGACTACTTCCTCAAGGACTTCAAAAAAATCTTCCGTCTCTGTCTCTGCTTCCGTCTCTGTTTCCGTCTCGTCCTCTTCTGCGATCACAAGAGATGCAATTCCCGAAGAAACGATTTCCGCCGCGAGATCTTCCAGTACGGATTCCGTGCCGGCTTCCTCTGTCTCTTCCGGCTCCTCAGCCGGCAGGGCTTCGGTAAATGCCTCTTCTTCCGGTGCTGCGATCACGAGGGTAGCAAAGCCTGACGTGGGCGCTTCTTCTTCCGTCACGGCCTCGCTGAGGGTTTCCTCTTCCGTTGCTGCCTCGCTGAGCGCTTCTTCCGACGCTGTCTCAGTAAAAGCTGCTCCTTCCAGCACGCTCTCACCGGAGATTTCTTCCGTCTCCTCCGGTTCCTCCACGGTCATGGCTTCGCTGAGCGCTTCCTCCGTTGCTGCCTCACTGAGCACTTCTTCCGTTACTGTTTCGCCGAGGGTTTCCTCTTCCGTTGCTGCCTCGCTGAGCGCTTCTTCCGATGCTGTCTCAATAAAAGCTGCTCCTTCCAGCACGCTCTCACCGGGGATTTCTTCCGTCTCCCCCGGTTCTTCTCCGATCATTGCCTCGCTGAGCGCTTCCTCCGTCACGGTCTCGCCGAGGACTTCCTCCGTTGCTGCTTCGCTGAGCGCTTCTTCTTCCGATGCCATTCCTGGGAATGCTGCTCCTTCCAGCACGCTTTCACCGAAAGCATCTTCTGTCTCTGTCTCTTCTTCCATCAACGCCTCAACGCCCTCTTCCGTTCCGCCGCCGGAGGGAAGGACGATCTGTGATGCAAATTCCTGCGGGAAAATAAGGATCATTCCTGCTTCCGGATCCGTTTCTACCATGATCCGGGTCCCTGTGCCTGTCACGGCACTGCCGTTCGTGACCGGAACACCCACGAAGGATGATACATCTTCCGGAAGTTCATCGTAAGCAATTACACATATGGATTCCAGATATCTGTCATCATTCAGGCTGTAGATCAGGTCGCAGGCATGTCCATCCTCTGTTGTCAGGCCTGTGTAGCCGATGAGCAGGCCGATCTCCCACTCCGCCGCGAGACCGTAATTATCCTGCTCCGACTGCTTCACTTCATCCGCAGTCATGCCGAACCGGATATGACGGAAGTCAAACGCTTCCTGCTGTGAAGTGACGATCTGCACCTTTTCGGGAATCGTCAGCTCGAGCTGTGCTGCCTGTTCCTTATATTTCTGCGCCAGACTCTCCACTTCGCGCATCCGGGCACTGATATTCGCGAAACTCTCCTGAGGCTGCGCATCGGCAAGCTCTGTGAGATCGCGGTATGCATTGTGCATGAGCTGTACGCGTTCGTACAGATCTTCCATTCCGGCCGGTACTGAATCCAACGCCGTGTACTGTTCCATAACGGACTTCCGGTTTTCCTCGAGCTGAGACAAAGCATCCTCACACACTTTACCTGACATGAAGCGTCCGAGTGCTTCCTCCGGGCTGACAAACCGGCCGGCATCGTCTTTGGTGTAAAGATCGGTGAACCAGTCATCCTCCTGCCATGCGGCATTGCACCAGAGCGCATTCTGCATATCCAAAAGCTCCCGGGCTGTTTCCGCACCCGTCTGCGCGTCAAATGCATAATGCTTTACCTGATCAATATAGGCATTTCCGGCTTCATTCGCATCCATTGTGCTGAGCAGGCGTGCCGCCTGGGCATACTCCGCCACCGGTATAAGCACTTCCCTTGCCTGCTCATACTGACCTTTGTCAAAGTATACTTCCGCCTGGGTGCAGGCATTCTGTACCGCCAGGATCTCCTCCTGAAGGGTCTGGGCACGCGGATTGTCCAGGACATTCTCCAGGGCTGAGAGGGCATTTTCATACTGTCCGTCGTCAAGAAGCTTCTCCGCTTCACTGCAGGCAGTCTCTACTTCCAGGATCCTGGCAGACAGCTCCTGTGCCCGTTCGGCATCCGAAACATCCTCCAGTTTCTGGCGGGCTTCATCATAGCTGCCTTCCGCAAACAGATTCTCTGCCTCTTTATAGGCCAGTTCCTCCGCGATCTGTTTTCTGTATGTATCCGAATCCTTGAATCCGGGCAGCTGGGCGAACAGAGCATCCGCTTCCTCGTAGCGGCCTTCCTCGTTCAGCCCGACAGCCTCCTCGTATTTCCGGTTTGTCTCGATATCCTCCATATACGCGGCCACATCCCGGTAACTGGGGATCTCTCCGAAATAGCGGGCGGCTTCCTCGTATTTTCCCTGATCGTACAGGCTGATCGCCCGATTGTAGGTATTGCGGGGCTCAACCACTACGTGGTTGTAAACAGCCACTCCGCCGACACACACTGCCGCTGCCGCGACAATGGGAACAATGATCTTCCAGGGTTCTCTCTTCTTCAGCGGATATCCGCAGTGCGGGCAGCTGCGGACCTGATCCGATATTTCCTTATCACATTCCGGGCAATGTATCAGTGCCATATCCGTATCTTCCTTTCATTTTTCCAATACCTGTGACCCCTGTTAGTCTGTTCTTTTATCCTACCATGAAAACCGTCTTTTGTACAGAAAATGGTATTTGACAAACACCTGTGATATACTGTCAAAGGTGATGCTGCAAAGCAGGCATGTGAGCGTACCTTCGTGCATCCGGACCGGGTATGGACCGGAGAGGACCCCGCTCAGAAAGACGGGCAGGACTTTCCCGTGGATCTTGCGCGGTGAACCCGTGAATCTTACGCGGTGAACCCGTGGATCTTGCGCGATGAAGAAAGAAAAATGAAAAACGGCCGCGTACAGGGCGGACGATATGGAGGAAATAATGGATAACTCAATGCAGGATTCTGCTGTAAATAACTCAATTTCTGTTGATCACCCGGACAGCGCAGCGGTTCCGCGCACGGAAGCCGTAAAAGTAAGCCGGGAGCTGCTGGATTTCATCCGGCGCAGCCCCACTCCTTACCATGTTGCTTCCGGTTTTGCCAAGATGCTTGAAAAGGCAGGTTTTGAACACTTGAAGGAAGGACAGCCGTGGCACCTTCAGCGGGGCGGAAGTTATTATGTGATCCGGGGCGGTTCTTCCCTGATCGCGTTTCGCATTCCGGATGCTGCTCCGGCCCGTTTCCAGATCACCGCAGCGCACAGCGACAGCCCCGCATTCCGGCTGAAAACGAATCCTGACATCCCATGTGCAGGGCATTATATCTGTCTGAATGTGGAAAAATACGGCGGCGCGATCCTTTCTTCCTGGCTCGACCGCCCGCTCTCCATCGCGGGCAGGGTAATGGTTCAGGAAGCGGATGGCATCCGTGAACGTCTGCTGAATTTTGACCGGGATCTGGTGCTCATTCCAAACGTTGCGATCCACATGAACCGGCAGATCAACGACGGGTACGCCTATCATGTGCAAAAAGACATGCTGCCCCTCTTTGGAGATGAGACTTCCGCGGGCAGACTTCAGGAGCTGATCGCCTGTGAGCTTTCCGTCAGACCGGAGCAGATCCTTTCCTCAGATCTTCTGCTTTATAATCGGACCCCGGGAACGGTATGGGGTGCGCAGGAGGAATACATCTCCTCACCGAAACTGGATGACCTTCAATGTGCTTACAGTGCCATCCGCGCGCTGATCGGCTCCGGCAGCGACTCCGGCAGCAGCGTCGGCAGCAACGTCGGCAGCAGCATCGGAAGCAGCGTCGGCAGCAGCGTCGGCTCAGCATCTTTTCGTACAGACAGCATCTGTGTCGCGGCTGTTTTTGACAACGAAGAGGTCGGCAGCCGCACCGCCCGGGGAGCAGATTCCACGTTTCTCGAAGACACTCTGCAGCGGATATGGCTCCTGACCGGGTCCGGTGCTTCCTCTCCGGAAGAATCCTACCGGATGGCTGTTTCCGGCAGTTTTCTGATCTCAGCGGACAATGCGCATGCGGTCCATCCGCATCACCCCGACAAAGCCGATCCTGTCCACCGTCCTCTGCTGAACAAAGGCCCCGTGATCAAGTTCTGCGCCAGCCAGAAATACACCACCGACGCATTTTCGGCAGCCGTTTTCCAGACCGTCTGCTCCCGTGCCGGCGTACCCTGGCAGGTGTTCCACAATCACAGCGACCAGGCAGGCGGCTCCACGCTCGGGAATATTTCCAATGCACATGTATCTCTTCATGCCGCAGACATCGGACTTGCCCAGCTTTCTATGCATTCACCCTATGAGACCGCAGGAATCCTGGATACCGCCTTTTTGATCCGGGCGCTGGAAGAATATTACCGGACCGCCATCCGAATCGGGGATGACCGGGTATCCTTTCTCCCGTAAGCTGTACTTTACAATCGGTAAGAATCTATGGTAATTTATATGGAATAATTATTCCGGAAAGGGGATGGTTTGCGATTGAATAAAAAGAACAGACACAGCCTGCTGTTTCCTGCGCTGTGGATCTGGATCGGCCTGTGTGCCGTCTTTCTGGCAGGTTGTGAAGCTTCCTCTGTAGAACAGTCGGAGCGAACACCGCGGGAAGCAGTGGAATCCCCCGGTGAAACGGAAAGTGAACTTTCCACGGAAGCTTCAGAGGAAGCTGCAGAAAGTCTTTCCGAAGCAGAAGAGCCGGAGGAAGAAACGGGAATGCCGGATTCCGAAGCCCTGATGAAGATTCTCAGGGAACAGGCAGTCCGGAGAGAAAAGAGAGCCCTGCAGAAAAAGTATCTCCGCCTTTGCCGGCATGCTTTCGGCAAAGACTTTACCTTCGCACATATGATCCATGATGATCCGTCAGTGGTATGGGAACAGATCCTGCTGCAGCGCCGCAGCGCAGCCGGCACTCCCCATTACCGTGATCTTCTCTCCCTTTGCCGGATCGAGGATCTGCGTTTTCCGCAGGCAGATCCGGGAAGTGAGCTGCTGGAACGAAGGCTTGCCAACATGACTTCCGGTTATGAAGGAATCTGGTCGGTCTATACCAAGAACCTGATGAATGGCGAAGAGACGGTGATTCATGATGTTTCCATGCGCTCCGCCAGTGTGATGAAACTGTTTGTGATGGCTGCGGTCTATCAGGCGATCGCTGACGGCGAGCTGGAGCGCACGTCGGAAGTGACAGCGCGGCTGTCCTCCATGATCAGCTCCAGCAGCAACGAAGACGCCAACCGCCTCCTGGCCATGCTGGGAGAGAATGACTTCGGCAGAGGCATCGATAAAGTCAACCAGTATCTGCACGATTACGGCTACAGTCACCGGACCCATGAATACAACGGCTTCCAAAGCGAAGCAGCAATTCTGGACAAACACCGCTCCAACCGCGTCACAGGCAGGGACTGCGCAAAGCTTCTGGAGAGCATCTATCATCGTCAGTTCGGATCCTATGCGGTGTGCAATGAAGTGGAGAAATTCATGCTTGCCCAGCATACCCGCTATAAGATTCCGGCAGGCATCGCCCGTGTCTCCGATCAGGTCCTGATCGGCAACAAGACCGGAGAAATGGATTATGTGGAGAACGATGTCGCCATCGTATACTCTCCGGCCTGTGATTATATCTTATGTATCTTCTCCGACGGCTGGACCGTGAAGGACACTGCCCTGAAGCAGATCCAGGACCTTTCCGAAGAGATCTACCGTTATTACAATGACAGCACCTGGCTCGAAAAGACTGTGATCGTGCCGGCGGCAATGATGGATGACGGGAGCTGCCTGATATGACCTCCACCGGATGGGAGAGATTTGTTTAAAATCAGCTGCACATCCTGCCGGAGGCTTTTGTCTCATAGGAAATTCGGCGGAATTTCCTCTATGAGATAAAAAAGCACCTGCCGGGAACATATCATTCCCGCAGGTGCTTTTTTTATTCTCCTGACCGTTTCTGTCTTTTATTTGCAGAACTCATGGATCCGGTCATACGCCTCCTGCTGCTCCTCGACGGTCTTGCAGTAGGTGTTGATGATCAGCTTCAGTCCCGGGTGCCAGATCTTTTTGACGGTGTCCATGACCGTCTCCACATCTCCGACTGCCCTGGCATTCAGAATCTTTCCGGCTTTTGCAAAGGCTTCCCCAAAGGGAGCGGGATCATTCGGCGACGGATCGGTCTCGCTGGAGAAGGCTCCGTCGGCGCCGATCAGTCCAGGCACTTTCAGCACGGACGGAATCTTTGCCTCCCAGTTGCCGCAGCTGTGGTAGAACGTGCCGCCAAAGGGCTTGCACATATCCGCCAGCTGCTCTGCCTCCAGCTCATCGAACATGCCGTTGCTGATCATAATACTGGTATCGGCGGAAGCGCCCATACCGATGATCTTCCGGGAGGAGGCAAAACCGTGACCCGGTAATGCAAGAGCATCCCCGATCAGCGCTTTCTGCTTGAGCAGATAATCACGCATCAGAGCGCCGGCACGGTATGCCAGCTCACTGTATCCTTCCGGATCCTCGATCATTCCCTCAAAGAGCGCCGTTGTGGGCATCATCTCACTGACAATGTTCAGCGGAGACTGCACATCACCGAAGGACATCGGCACCTTTCCGCCGGTCTTCTCCAGGAAATACTCGATATAGGCAAGCTGGTCCTGCCCAATCTGTGTCGTCTCAATCGGCACGGGATCACAGGCGATCGCCTCATCAAGATCCTCGAACTTATCGGACACAGCCGGAGCCTGCCCGTCCAGCCAGATGTATTCTGCCCCGAAGGCGGAGGCACCGATGCCGATGCCGTACCACGGCTCCAGGTAATTGGCCATATCAGCCGCATAATCCATGCTCTGTGCAAGCGCACCCAGCTGCAGCCGCAGGGAAAGCTCCCTGTCCCGGCATTCCCATCCGTATACTTCCGCTACACGGAAGCGGCGGTATACCAGCACGCCGCTGTCGGCTTCCAGAAAAGCCTGCACTTTTTTATCCTGCCGGTCTGCATACTCGGCATATCGGTCAAAATCAAATGCGGAGGGCTCCAGCCCTTTTACCTGAGTACTTTGGGAATCTCTTAATGAAGTATCAAACATATTCTATTTTCCTCATCAGCCCGCACGCAGCGGCATAATAATATTCGGAAGCGTCATGGTGAAGGCCGGCCAGTAGGTAACGATTCCCAGAACGATGAGCATTACGATAAAGAACGGAATCAGCGTCTTGCCCAGCCGTTCGATCGGTACCTTGGAAATGGCGGAGCCGATAAACAGAGTGGATCCCACCGGAGGCGTCACCAGGCCGATGCCCAGGTTCAGGATCATGATACAGCCGAACTGTACCGGATCCACGCCGATCTGTTGTGCGATCGGGAGCAGGATGGGCGTAAGCAGCAGAATGTTGCAGCTCATATCCATCATCGTTCCGAAGATCAGCATGATAATATTCATCAGCAGCAGGATCAGGAACTTGTTGGTCGTCACGCTCAGGATCGCATTGGCGATGATCATCGGGACCTTCAGATAGGTCAGGCACCAGGAGAAGGCGCTGGACGTAGCGATCAGGATCAGTACGATCGCCAGCGTGTTCAGTGCACGCTCCAGCACCATCCAGAACCCCTTGAAGGTCAGCTTGCGGTAAATAAGCGCACCGCAGATGATGGCCCACACGACTGCGATGGCGGCAGACTCGGTGGCTGTAAAGATACCGGCTACCACGCCGACCACAACGATCAGAACGGTGAGAAGTCCCCAGAAGGCATCAATGAATGTCAGCAGAAAATGCTTAAAGTTGAAGCGGTCTCCCTTCGGATACTGCTTCTTCACGGAAATGTAGTAGCTGTAGATCATCAGCGCCACGCCGAGCAGGATGCCGGGCGCGTAGCCGGCGATGAACAGACGGCCGATGGACACGCTGCCCGCCACCGTTGCGTAAATGACCATGTTGTGGCTGGGCGGAATCAGAATACCCTGAACCGATGAGGTCATGGTAACGTTTGCCGCAAAGTCATCGTCATAACCCTGGTCGACCATCATCGGGATCAGGATGGTGCCGAGGGAGGCACAGTCCGCCGCGGAGGATCCGGAGATGCCCCCGAAGAACATGGAAGCCACGATGTTTACCATGGCCAGGCCGCCGCGCATCCATCCGACGATGGCATCGGACAGACCGATCAGCTTGTCGGAAATGCCGCCCTCACCCATCAGCTCACCGGCCAGGATAAAGAACGGAACCGCCATCAGGGAGAAGCTGAACACACCCTTCACCATCAGCTGCACGACCTGCTGCAGGTTGAGCTTCATATACATCATGCCGATCACTGCCGCGATACCGATGGCATACGCGATCGGAAAGCTCAGCGCGATAAACAGGAAAAACAGTACCAGTAACAGAATGATTGCCGTTGTTGCGTTCATGCCTTCACCTCCGCTCCCACAGTATCTTCTTCCGGAGGATTAACCTCGTAATTGTAGTACCCCTTGACCGGTTTTTTCATCAGCTTCAGGATAAACAGAATCAGGCGCTCACTCTGCATCAGCAGCATGCACACCCCGGCCACCGGCACTGCGGCATACAGCCAGGATTTTGCGATCGGGATACCCGAGAGCACGCTCTTGGACATCAGCTGCGTAAACTGGATCCCGTATACGATCATAAACAGACTGAACAGAAAGATCGTGACCTGGCTGAGCGAATGCAGCACCTTCATCGCCTTTGCCCGGATCTTCTGCGGAAACAGGTACTGGATCAGGACCACGCGAAGGTGTTTGTCGGTGCGGATCGCAAGGCTGGCACTGATCAGGGCCATATATACCATGCACATCAAAATCGCCTGTTCTCCCCATCTGGGCGTCTTGCTCATCACAAAACGCATAAATACAACATAGGAGGTAATGACGATGGATGCAATAAAGACGATCTTGCAGAACGTCATAAACAGCCAGTAAATGCCGTCATAAAATTTTCTCACTGCCGTTTGTCCCCACTTTCAATCATATTTTCAGAAAGGCTTTTCTCAAAATAACTATTCTCAAAAAGCCCCAAAACGGGGAAGAGAAAGCGTATCCGCTTCTCTCCCCCGCGGGTCTGGTCTGTCGCTTAACTGCGTTCTGCCTGCTGTCCGCTCCGCGCAGGATCTGCGGCAGGTCCATACAGCTTCAGCTCATGAACCGTTTATTATTTCTGAATATCAACGATTGCCTGAAGTACATCTTCGATTCCTTCAGAATATCCTGCCCATACGCTCTGGCATGCTTCCTGTGCCTTTGCCATATCCTCAGCGGGAACATCGATAATGGTAACGCCCTTTTCTTCGAGGGATTTTCTCAGCTCAGCCTCTTCCGCTTCGATCTGCTCTTTGTTCCATGCGGAAGCTTTCTTTCCTGCTTCTCTCAGAAGTGCCTGATCTTCTTCGCTCAGTTCATTCCAGCGTGCTTCTGCCATCAGGATAACGCCCGGGCTGAAGGTGTGGCCGTCCAGCAGATAGTACGGAGCCACTTCATAGAACTTGTTGGAGTCATATCCCGGATAACCGTTCTCGCCGCCGTCCACAACGCCGGTCTGGATGGAGCTGTACAGCTCGCTGTAGGAGATCGGGGTCGGCTCTGCACCCAGTGCAGCCATGGTATCCATCATCAGGGTCGTCTCCGGAACACGGATCTTCTTGCCCTTCAGGTCATCCAGGCAGGTGATCTCCATGGAGGTGAAGGTATGGCGGGCGCCTTCATCCGTATAGGTGATGCCGACAAAGCCTGCACCTACTTCCACGCCTTCATTCAGGAATGCCTGGCCAAGGTCCTCTGCTTCCAGTACCTTCCACATGCCCTCGCGGCTGGTGAAGATATAGGGAAGACCGAACAGGTTCATTTTCTTAATGCCATAGTCGCCGAGGGAGTTCGTGTTGCCTCTGTAGAAGTCAACTGTGCCGCCGCCCATCTGAAGTGCGTTCAGGCAGGTGATCTCATCGCCGAGCTGGGAAGCCGTAAATACATCGATCTTGATGCGGCCTTCGGAAAGCTCATCCACATACTCTGCAAACTTGTAGCCCACTCTGGAATTGATGTTGTCGTCGCCGTTCAGCTCCGCATAGGTGAACGTGTACTCCGGTGCAGCTTCCGCAAATGCGGGAACAGCACTCATGGCTGCTGTCATGCCAAGGGCAAGGACCAGTGCTAATGCTTTTCTCATACCTCTTCTCCTCTTCACTGTAAATAGGTGTTGATAATTCCGCAAATATTCCGTTTCAGGCCAAACGGATATTTAACAAATATTTTACTCTTCAGCCGTCATTCTGTCAACATTAACCAGATATCTGTTTTATATTTTGTGCATTTTCACATCAGCCGAACATGATTTACGGCAAGGAAGGTCTGGTTAAGGTTTGGTTGTTGTAAACTTCTGCTCCTTATTGTAAAATATCCCCAAAGCATGAGGCGGCCAGATTTCTGAAAGTCTGCTTCAGGGAAACGGAGGGTTTGCCGGAAATGACTGACATCCGGGTAAAATGTGCTCTGACCGAGCGGCAGTATCGCGATTATATGAAGTTTCATGTGCTGGGAAACCACACGGATCTGCGGCGCCACATCATCCTGTGCGTGCTGATCGCCGCCTTCGGGGCAGTCAATTTCGCAGCGGGAAGTCCGGTGCTTGGATGGATCTTTGCAAGACTTGCGGTGTATGTGTTTGTCAGCCGGTTCCTTCGCTTTTACATGA
>CACZZH010000017.1 GCA_902785635.1 uncultured Lachnospiraceae bacterium | reverse complement strand
CGGATTGACGATTCTGGAGGCTGCAAAAGCCTGCGGATATGAGATTCCTTCCCTGTGTGCCTTCAATCACGGAGAATGCAATTCCGGTTCCTGCAGAGTCTGTCTTGTGGAAGCGACCGGTGCCAGGGGACTGGTGGCAAGCTGCGTTTATCCGGTTTCGGAGGGAATGGAGATCCGCATCGGTTCTCCGGCGGCAGTTAAGGCGAGACGCCACAGCGTAGAGCTCCTGCTCTCCGATCACAATAAGAACTGCCAGCAGTGCGACAAGAACGGACACTGTGAGCTCCTGCATGTCGCCAATCTTACAGGAGCCCGGGATGATGCCTTTGCCGGTGAACATTCGGAAGTGTTTATTGACCGGCTGGCCCCCGCATTGGTACGGGATTCTTCAAAATGTATCCTTTGCGGAAGATGTATCGCAAGATGCTCCAATGCGCATGGTCTTGGCATCCTCGGATTCGAGCACCGCGGCTTTAACACGATCGTTGCCCCGGCAGAAAACAGGAGCTTTGCCGATTCTCCCTGCATCCAGTGCGGTCAGTGTGTCAATGTCTGTCCTACCGGAGCTCTTATGGAGAATTCGGAGATCGACCGGATCGACGAGGCCTTCCGGGCAGGTAAGCATGTGATCGTACAGGCAGCTCCTGCGGTACGTGCGGCTTTAGGTGAGGAGTTTGGATATCCGATCGGAACACCGGTAACCGGGAAAATGACAGCTGCGCTTCGCCGGCTGGGCTTTGAACGGGTCTATGATGTGAACTTCGGTGCGGATCTGACCATCATGGAGGAAGGTACCGAACTGCTGGGCCGTCTGACAAACGGAGGTGTTCTGCCGATGATCACTTCCTGTTCACCCGGATGGATCAATTATGCAGAATATAATTACGGTGATCTTCTGCCGCATCTTTCCAGCTGCAAGTCACCGCATCAGATGCAGGGAGCTATTATCAAATCCTACTGGGCACAGGAACATGGGATCGCACCGGAAGATATTTTTGTAGTCTCCGTGATGCCCTGTATTGCCAAGAAGTTTGAAAAAGAGCGGGAACAGGAGAAGGTCAACGGGATCCCGGATGTGGATGCGGTCATTACGACCAGAGAACTGGCCCGTATGATCCGCCGCAGCGGTATTATATTCCGCAGACTTCCCGATGAAGACTGGGATCAGGATATCATGGGCGATTATTCCGGCGCAGGCGTGATCTTTGGCGTGACCGGCGGTGTTATGGAGGCGGCGCTTCGGACCGTTTACTATAAACTGACCGGAAAAGAAAAGGATCAGATCACATTTGAAGAGGTGCGCGGACATGAGGCCGGAATCCGTGAGGCTTCCATAGACATTAACGGGACAGTCGTAAATGTGGCAATGGCTTCCGGCATGCGCTCGGCAAAGATCCTGCTGGATGAGATCCGTGAGGGCACATCCAAATACCAGTTTATTGAGATCATGGGATGTCCCGGAGGATGCATCAACGGCGGAGGTCAGCCTTATGTAAGACCGGCCTTGCTTCCGAACGAAGATGATGATATTCTGGATACATATAAGGAGAAAAGAGCGAAGGCTCTGTACAGTGAGGATGAGCGGCAGGTGATCCGCCAGTCCCACAACAATCCTCAGATCCAGGAACTTTACGCGAAATATCTTGGAGAACCGAACTCTCATAAGGCTCATGAACTGCTGCATACTTCCTATGCGCAGCGCGAAGGCTTTAACGAGATCGGCTGATCTTATGCGAAAGGAGATCCCCTGTTCCTTATGGACAGGGGATCTTTTACTTCCTCACAGGAGATTCCTTCGGATTTCCTATGAGAAAAAGCCTCCGGCAGGATTTCATTCTGGTCGACAGTATCTGCGGTGATCTTACCCTTGAGGATGGAGGAGATCCGGTCCGTCAGGACCGCCTGATCGCAGCTGCGGATCCCGTGCTTTGTGATACGTATGGGTGCAGTATTCTGGGCCTGGATCCGGCTCAGGTGCCCTATATCGGTATTGCCGAAAGTGCAGGCGCAGGCAGCAGCGATCTTCGAAATGCTGTGATCCGGAAATATGTTTATGAAAGTGTATGTGATGCAGCTGGCAGACAACGTAACGGAAGTCGAATCCTGCAGTGTATGCTACGGCTGCCTTATCCCTGCACTGGAAGAGCTGCGGAAGGAAGGACTTCTGGAAAAACTGAACGAAAAGATCGCGATCGGCCAGGGATATCGCGGAAAGAGAGGGGAACTGGGAATAGGAAACTGTACCAGCCTTTTCCGGCATTCTCTTCCGGGCTGTCCTCCGACTGAAGGCCAGATGACGGATTTCCTGAGAAATCATATATTAAAGAATGTACAGCAAATGTAAGAAATCATTAAAATATCCTGAATTCTCCTCCGGAATATTGACGAAGCGGGCAGCTCCTGGTTAAAATGATATCAATCCATGGTCAGATTATCTGATGGATTCATTTTTAAAAAGCATTAAAGGGGGAAAGTAATGAACATTCTGTTCTACCTGGTGCCGAAAGCAGAAGTCGTCTTTGTTTCGGATGAGGACACGGTGCAGGCAGCTATGGAGACACTTGAAAAATGCCGCTATACATCAGTTCCGGTCCTCTCCAGAAACGGAAGCTATGTGGGAACACTTCGGGAAGGGGATATTCTCTGGGGATTAAAATCAATGAACGAAGATATCGCAGGTGCAGCCGGAAAACTGCAGGTGCGGAAGCTGAAACGCTACTGTGACAATCAGCCGGTCAATATCAACTGCGATATGGAGGAACTGCTGCAGACTTCAATGAAACAGAATTTTATCCCGGTGATCGATGATCATAAAACCTTTATCGGGATCGTCACAAGAAAGAGTATTATTTCCTACTGTATATCAAAGATGCATGAGGATTTGGATTGAAGCGCTGCCCGGCAGCGCTTCTTTTCGTATTCTTTGTGTATTTATACTTGAAATATAGGATAGCGATGAGTAAAATAAGAATAATGCATCTGGGGCAGAAAGTATGAATGTACTGATAGAAAGACAGTTTTAAGAGAGGTATCAGGTGAAAGAGAGAGCTTCAGGGAAATATCTGTCTGCTGTTGCAATATTGGCCGCATTGTTTATGCTGATCATTTCGGCAAAAGAGATACATGCCGCTGAAACAGGCTGGCAGACTTCAGACGGAAGTGTTTATTATTACAAAAATGAAAACGGAACAGCTGTAAAGCTGACCGGTTACCAGAAGGTAAAAAATTTTCACTATTATTTCAACAGTGAAGGCATCCTTCAGACCGGTTGGGTGAAAACAGAAGACGGCATCCGGTATTTCCGTACCGACGGCTCATACGGAAAGCTGGGCAGGCAGTTTACAAGCCTGCATGAGATCAACGGAAGGCTTTTCGGTTTCCAGAAGAAAACGGGACTCCTTCTGACCGGCAGGCAGACGATCAACGGGAAGACATACTATTTTAAGAAAAAAGGAACTCTCGGAGTGATCGGTCGTGCTTATCTCAATAAGTGGGTCACGATCAAAAAGGAAAAATACTACTTCGGCCCGGACGGCGTAATGCTGAAAAGTGCATGGGTCAATGATACGTATTACGTAGACGAGGACGGAAAGATGCTTAAGGACACCTATACTCCTGACGGGTATAAAGTGGACGAGAGCGGAAAAAGGACCGGGAAAAAGCTTGGAGGCTGGACCAAAAAAGACGGGAAATGGTATTATTTCAGTCTCAAAAAATGGGATTACCTGAAAAAGACCTGGATCAAAGCGGAAGGCAAGATGTATTACGTTGATAAAAACGGGGTCCGGGTCACCGGCTTCGTCCGTATCGGCGACTATAAGTACTATCTTGATCCGGAAACCGGAGAGGTAAGGACCGGTGCCGTTACCATCAAGGGAAAGGATTATTACTTCCAGGACAACGGACATCTGCTTGTAAAGGGCAGTGAGAACGGATACAAGACGAATAAAAACGGTGTGATCACTGTACGGCCGAAACATAAGATCCTGATCGTCCCGGGGCACTGCAGGGGAAGCGATTCCGGTGCATATTCGTCGCTGGGAGACGAAACGGAATACACCAGGATCTTTGCGAAGCTGATCGTTGAAAAACTGAAATCCAAAGCAAGCGTTGATCAGGAGTATTATCTGAACGGGGATATCACCCGCTCTATGTACTCTCTTCACTCGCGTTACCTGAGCGGGATCACTTTTACCGGCAGCGGGGCAAATAAAGAGAAGGTACTGAAAGTCCTGAAGGCGCATCCGACGGATCTGGTGGATCTGACACAGTATGATTATGTGCTGGAGATTCATTTTAATGCCACGGGCTATGCGAGCAAGGATGTAGGAGGAGACGGAAGCTACAAAGGTCTGGGTTTCTATATGAGTACCAGCCGTACATCTGTCAGCGATACCGTTCTGGAAAGAAAGGTCACCGCTGGGATCTCCAAGCTTGGTTTCCGGCTCTGGGGAGGCGGGATCCTTAACTGGACAAATTCCTCCGGTATTCCGCAGGATCTTTATAATATGAAGGTCTGCAGGGAGCTCGGTGTGAAATATGCACTGCTTGAGACTGCGTTCATTGACGATAAAGATGACATGACCTTCTTTAATAAGAATAAGGACAAGATGGCGCAGGTGGTTGCGGACGCGATCGCATCGGTGTACTGTTGACAAAGAAAGAACGGATTGTTATAGTAAACGGCAAAAAGAGAACAAGGCTGCTGTTTTCTATAGGATTGCGAGAATGAGGTGAATGCAGCAATGAGAATGGTTTTATCGCTTCTGGTGGAGAATACATCCGGCGTACTCAGCAGAGTTTCCGGCCTGTTCAGCCGCCGGGGGTATAATATAACAAGTCTTACTGTCGGTGAGACTTCTGACCCGCGTTATTCCAGGATGACTGTCGTGGCGGAAGGAGACGAGCAGATTCTGGATCAGATCCGCAAACAGCTCGGAAAGCTGATCGATGTAGTGGATATAAAAACACTTGATCCGGACAGCAGTGTCAGCCGGGAACTCGTCCTGGTAAAGGTACGTGTGGAGGATGATCAGCGACAGAGCGTTATTACAATGGCGAACGTATTCCGGGGAAAGATCGTTGATGTGGGAACGGATTCCCTGATCATAGAACTCACCGGCCAGCAGAATAAGCTGGATGCGTTTATTCGCCTTCTGAAGGACTATGATATTCTTGAGATCGCCCGTACGGGCATCACCGGCCTGAGCCGCGGCTCGGAAGACGTCCGGTATCTGTGATCCTGGTAACTGTTAATGTAAATATATATTATGAATGAAGTGAGGTAGTAACATGTCAGCAAGAATTTTTTATCAGGAAGACTGTGATCTCTCTTATCTGGAGGGAAAGACCATTGCGATCATCGGTTACGGAAGTCAGGGACACGCCCATGCGCTTAATCTGAAAGAGTCCGGCTGCAATGTTATCATCGGTCTGTATGAGGGATCCAGGTCCTGGAAAAGAGCCGAAGAGCAGGGCTTCGAAGTATTCACTGCGGCAGAGGCTGCAAAAAAGGCTGATATCATCATGATCCTGATCAATGATGAAAAGCAGGCGGCACTGTATAAGAAGGATATTGAGCCCAATCTGGAAGAAGGCAATATGCTGATGTTTGCTCATGGTTTCAATATTCATTTCGGATGCATCGTTCCTCCGAAGAATGTGGATGTTACGATGATCGCTCCGAAGGCTCCCGGACACACTGTACGCAGTGAGTATCAGGCCGGAAAGGGAACTCCCTGTCTGGTAGCGGTACACCAGGATGCTACCGGTAAAGCTCTTGAGAAAGCTCTGGCATACGGACTGGCGATCGGCGGAGCAAGAGCAGGTCTTCTGGAGACCACCTTCCGTACCGAGACTGAAACAGACCTGTTCGGTGAGCAGGCTGTGCTTTGCGGCGGTGTCTGTGCTCTGATGCAGGCAGGCTTTGAGACTCTTACTGAGGCCGGCTATGATCCCAGGAACGCGTATTTTGAGTGTATCCATGAGATGAAGCTGATCGTTGACCTGATCTATCAGTCCGGATTTGCCGGAATGCGTTATTCGATCTCCAACACCGCTGAATACGGCGACTATGTGACCGGTCCGAAGATCATCACGGAAGAGACCAAAAAGACCATGAAGAAGATCCTTGCTGATATTCAGGACGGTTCCTTCGCAAAAGAATTCCTGCTGGATATGTCGGAAGCAGGCGGACAGGTGCATTTCAAGGCAATGCGCAAGCGCGCTGCCGAGCACCCCTCTGAGATCATCGGCGAAGAAGTTCGCAAGCTGTACAGCTGGAACGGCGAGGACAAGCTGATCAACAACTGATGTATAGCTGATACATGGCTGCCGCACCGCACAGGAAGGCTGCAGGAGTTATCTGCAGCCGGTGCGCGGGGGGCAGCCAGCTTCTTTTTATGATGCCCGGGTCAAATACCCTTTGACCCCAACATCTTTTTCTGTTTCCGGAAAGGAGCTGAGGGAGCATGGGCATGACAATGACGCAGAAGATTCTCGCTGCGGCGGCAGGCCTGAAAGAAGTGACCGCCGGAGCGCTGATCGAAGCGGACCTGGACCTGGTCCTGGGAAATGATATTACATCTCCCGTGGCGATCCGTGAGATGGAACGTTTCCGCTCTGATGCCGTGTTTGATAAGGATAAGATCGCTCTCGTTATGGATCACTTTATCCCGAATAAGGATATAAAGTCCGCTGAGCACTGCAAATGCGTACGGGATTTTGCATGTGCGCATAATATTACCCATTATTATGATGTGGGTGCGATGGGAATCGAACATGCGCTGATCCCTGAAAAGGGACTGGCAGCCCCGGGTGACGTGATCATCGGAGCCGATTCCCACACCTGTACGTATGGGGCTTTGGGGGCTTTTTCCACAGGCGTCGGAAGCACGGATATGGCAGCAGGCATGGCTACCGGAAAAGCCTGGTTCAAAGTGCCCTCCGCACTGAAATTCAACCTGGTCGGGAGACCTTCCGGATGGGTGAGCGGCAAGGATGTGATCCTGAATATTATCGGACGGATCGGGGTAGACGGCGCCCTGTATAAATCAATGGAGTTTAACGGAGAGGGCGTCTCATATCTTTCCATGGACGACCGCCTGACGATCGCCAACATGGCTGTTGAAGCCGGCGGAAAGAACGGGATCTTCCCGGTGGATGAGCAGACGATCGCCTATATGAACGAGCATTCGAAGAAACCGTATAAAGTGTTTGAGGCAGATGAGGATGCTGTTTATGATGAGGAGTATACGATCGACCTGTCTGCACTGAAAAGTACGGTCTCATTTCCGCATCTCCCGGAAAACACGCATACTGTTGATGCGATCGACGAGATTCCGATCGATCAGGTCGTGATCGGTTCCTGCACGAACGGAAGAATCAGCGATCTTCGCACAGCGGCACAGATCCTGAAGGGCAGAAAAGTGAGGAAAAACCTTCGCTGCATCGTGATCCCTGCTACGCAGCAGATCTATCTGCAGGCGATGGAAGAAGGCCTTCTGAAGATCTTTATCGAGGCCGGTGCGGTGGTAAGCACACCGACCTGCGGTCCGTGCCTCGGCGGCTATATGGGAGTTCTCGCAGCCGGTGAGCGCTGCGTTTCCACGACCAACCGTAATTTTGTGGGCCGCATGGGACATGTAGAATCGGAAGTATATCTGGCCGGTCCCGCTGTAGCAGCAGCAAGTGCTGTTGCCGGGATGATCTGCGGGCCGGACCGCCTGTAAGGAAGGAGGAAAAGCATGAAAGCGAACGGAACCGTATTTAAATACGGCGACAACGTGGACACCGATGTGATCATTCCTGCCCGCTATCTGAACTCCTCTGATCCGGCAGAGCTTGCTAAGCACTGCATGGAGGATATCGATCCTTCCTTTATCAGCCGAGTACATCCGGGTGATATTATTGTAGCAGATAAAAATTTCGGCTGCGGCTCTTCCAGAGAGCACGCTCCGATCGCGATCAAGGCTGCCGGCGTAAGCTGTGTGATCGCTGAGACCTTTGCGCGGATCTTTTACCGCAATGCCATCAATATCGGCCTGCCGATCATTGAATGCCCGGAAGCATCCCGGGGCATCGAAGAAGGAGACCGGGTTGAAGTGGATTTTGACAGCGGTATGATCTGCGACCGCACCAAAGGGATCTCTTTTCAGGGCCAGGCTTTCCCGGAATTCATGCAGAAGATCATTGCAGCCGGGGGGCTGATCCCTTATATCAATGAAGGCTGATTTCCAGGCATTCCTGCCGAACGGAGGAATGTCCCGCAGATCAAAAAAGACAGGCACGGCAGGCAAACCCTATAACGCCGGAAGGGATTATTACGATTATAATCTGCTTGCCGCTGTCATTCTTCTCACCTGCTTCGGTCTGGTGATGCTATACAGTACCAGTGCATATGAAGCCAGTGTGAACTATCAGAATGATATGTACTTCTTCGGGAAACAGGCGGTGATCAGCGCGGTTTCTCTTGTAATATTGCTTGCCGGCTCAATGATCGACTATCATTTGTATGCCAGGTTTGCCATTCTGATCTATGTAGTCTCGCTGTTCTTTCTGTTTATTACCAGGTTTGTGGGAACGACTGTAAACGGAGCGCGAAGATGGATCCGTTTCGGACCGATCTCGTTTCAGACTGCGGAGCTGGCCAAACTGGCGGTCATCATTTTCATTTCCAGTATGATCGTAAGATTTATTGATAAGATGAAGGGACTGAAGGTGCCGCTGCTGATCTTCGCGTCAGGGATGCTGGCTGCATTATTTACGTACGTTTTCACGGAGAACCTGAGTACGGCCGTGATCATCGCCGGAATCAGCTTTATCCTGCTGTTTATCGTACATCCGAAGACAACGCCCTTTGCAGCGGTCTTTTTCGGAGGAATCGGAGCGTTTCTTCTGGCTGCGCTGCTGATCATACCGAGAATCAGTGAAGATACGGATAACTTCCGTCTGCGTCGTATCCTTGTGTGGACGCATCCCGAGGCTTATGCCGATGAAGGAGGCTACCAGGTAATGCAGGGGCTCTATGCGATCGGATCGGGCGGACTATTCGGAAAAGGACTGGGGAACAGCACACAGAAGCTGGAAGCGCTTCCGGAGGCACAGAATGATATGATCTTCTGTATCATCTGTGAGGAACTTGGGGTGTTCGGTGCGGTGATCGTTGTAATACTGTTTGTCTTTCTGCTGTACCGGCTCTTCTTTATTGCCCGGAATGCCCCGGATCTGCTGGGCTCACTGATGGCGGCCGGAATCTTCGTACATATCGCGCTGCAGGTCGTACTGAACATTGCGGTCGTGATCAATATTATTCCGACGACGGGTATTACGCTGCCGTTTGTGAGCTACGGGGGAACATCGATCTTGTTTTTGATGGCCGAGATGATGGTCGCGCTGAGTATCTCGCGGCAGATCAAGCTCAACTGAAAATGGAATCAAGGAGGAAACATAAGAATATGACGCAGGTAAAAACAAGGTTTGCACCGAGTCCGACGGGACGCATGCATGTAGGGAATCTGAGAACGGCACTGTATGCATACCTGATCGCGAAGCATGAGAACGGGACTTTCATGCTGCGTATCGAGGACACGGACCAGGAACGTTTCGTGCCAGGTGCCGTGGATATCATCTACCGTACTCTGGAAAAGACCGGCCTGAAGCATGACGAAGGTCCGGATAAGGACGGCGGCGTAGGCCCATATGTGCAGAGCGAACGTCAGGCATCGGGCATTTATCTGAAGTATGCGAAAGAGCTGATCGAAAAAGGCGAGGCTTATTACTGTTTCTGCACAAAGGAACGCCTGGAGAGCCTTCGTACCACTACCGGCGGCAAAGAGATCGTTGTCTACGATAAGCACTGCCTGCATCTTTCAAAAGAGGAGATACAGGCAAATCTGGACGCAGGGATTCCTTATGTTATCCGTCAGAATGTACCGAACGAAGGTACGACCAAATTTGTGGATGAGATCTATGGTGAGATCGAGGTGCCGAATGCCGAACTGGATGATATGATTCTGATCAAGTCGGACGGCTTTCCGACCTATAACTTTGCGAATGTTGTGGATGATCACACGATGGGAATCACGCATGTGGTTCGCGGCAATGAGTACCTTTCTTCTGCTCCCAAGTATAACCGCCTGTATGAAGCATTCGGCTGGGAGGTGCCGGTGTACATCCATTGTCCGCTGATCACGGATGAGCATCATGCAAAGCTGAGCAAACGAAGCGGTCATTCTTCATTTGAGGATCTGCTGGATCAGGGTTTTCTTACCGAGGCGATCGTGAATTACGTTGCGCTGCTGGGCTGGTGTCCCACCGACAACCGGGAGATCTTCTCACTGGAGGAACTGGTCAAAGAATTTGATTACCACCATATGAGCAAATCTCCGGCTGTTTTTGATATCCAGAAGCTGAGATGGATGAACGGTGAATATATCAAAGCGATGGATTTCGATACATTCTTTGAGGAGGCAGAGCCCTGGATCCGGAGAGCCGTTTCAAAAGATCTGGATCTGAAGAAGATCGCCGCGATGGTCAAGACCAGAATCGAGATCTTCCCGGATATCCCGGAAATGATCGATTTCTTTGAAGAAGTGCCGGAATATGATATTGCCATCTATCGCAATAAGAAATCCAAGAGCACAGAGGAAACATCACTGAAGGTGCTGCAGGATATGCTTCCTGTGCTTGAAAAACAGGATCTGTTTACCAGTGAAGCCCTGTTTGAACAGATCCGTCTTTACTGTGAAGCAAACGGACTGAAGAACGGGTTTGTGATCTGGCCTCTGCGAATTGCTGTGTCCGGAAAGGCAGTTACGCCTGCCGGAGCCACTGAGATCATGGAAGTGATCGGCAAAGAGGAGACCCTGATCCGGATTCGGAAGGGAATTGAAAAACTGTCCTGATCGTCGGGAAAGACACGATCGTCATTTGCCTTAAGATAATCAGTATGCCAGAAAGCTCATGCGAACGTTTTTGAAAATTCACGGCGCATGAGCTTTTTGTTCATCGTGCAATACCCGTGACATCATTCGCGGAATACACATGTGCAGCAGGAGTTTGTTTTGGAAGAGACAAAAAAAGAAGTGTGCAGGGAAGAGATAAAAATACTGAGTCCGTCCCAGCAAAAGGCAGCTGCTTTTGGGGACGGACCGGTACTGGTCCTGGCCGGCCCGGGTTCGGGAAAGACACTGGTCATTACTCAGAGAATCCTGTTTCTGGTAAAGGAGAAAAATGTGCCTCCGGAGCGGATTCTGGTGGTCACTTTTTCCAGAGCGGCCGCACAGGAGATGAGATCACGGTTTGAGAAACTGTGTCCTGGTACGCACGGCATATCCTTCGGAACTTTTCATGGGATCTTTTTCCAGATTTTGAAGCGTGCCTACCATTATACCGGTGCAAGTGTACTCAGGGAGGAGGAACGGTTCCGCATGATCGAAGATGCTGCAGGGGAATGCGGACTGGATCTGTCTGAGCAGAGGGAAGTGCTTTCTTCGCTGGCAACAGAGATATCACTTGTGAAGAATGAACAGATCTGCCTGGAGAACTATTACAGTACCAGCTGCGCAGACCGTCTTTTCCGGGAGATCTGCCGCAGATATGACAGTGCACTGCGCAAAGAGCACAGAATCGATTTTGATGATATGCTTGTACAGTGCCTGGAACTGCTGCAGCAGCGGGAAGATATTCTGAGGCAGTGGCAGAAATGCTTCCGATACATACTGGTGGACGAGTTTCAGGATATTAACCGGATCCAGTATGCAGTCCTGCGTTTGCTGCTGAAACCGGAGGATAACCTGTTCGCTGTGGGCGATGACGATCAGTCGATCTACCGTTTCCGCGGGGCGTGTCCGCAGATCATGCTTGGATTTTCCGGGGATTATCCGGGTTCAGGCAGGCTGTATCTGGAAGAAAATTACCGGTGTGCTCCCACGATCGTGCGCAGTGCAGGAAAGGTGATCGCAGCGAACCGGCACAGATATCCCAAAAGGATCACTGCTCTCGCTCAGGATGGTGATACGCCTTTACTGATCCGCTGTTTTTCCGACGCCGGTCAGGAAGCATCCTACATCTGTGAAAGGATCCGGAAAGCGCTGAAGGAGGGGGAAAGTGCGGGTTCCTTTGCAGTTCTGGTCCGCAATAACCGGGAAGGCCGATTTTTTGCTGAAACATTTCTGCGATATGAGATCCCTTTTTCGATGAAGGAAATGACTGCCGGTATATATGATCACTGGATCTGTAAGGATCTGTTCGCCTATCTGCGGCTTGCAGCCGGACAGCGAAGCCGCGGGGATTTTCTACGTGTCATGAACCATCCGCTTCGCTATATCAGCCGCTCCTGCGTTGATCAGGAGAGAGTTTCCTTTGACCGTCTGAGGTACTGGTATGAAGAGAAACCATGGATGATCCGCCGCCTGGATGAACTGGAAGAGGATCTGAATTATATGGGAACCATGCGTCCGTTCGCAGCTGTCAATTATCTGCGAAGGCATATGGGATATGAGGATTATCTGAAAGAATATGCCGGAGAAAAGGGGATTCAGGAAGAGGATCTTCTGCAGATTTTGGAAGAGCTTCAGGAGAGTGCGCTGCCCTGTGCCACGGCAGATGATTGGCTGCAGCGGATCGATGCGCTGCGGAGCGCATTGAAGGATTCATCGAATGGCGGTCCCGGAGCAGACGGCACTGCAGCGGCAAAAAACATCGGAAAGGACAGGCTGGATAAGGAAAGAGTCCTGCTTTCCACACTGCACTCTGCAAAAGGACTGGAATTTACAGAGGTGTTCCTGCCGGATCTGAATGAAACGATCCTTCCGGGAAGAAAAGCAAGGCTGGAAGCAGATATCGAAGAAGAAAGACGCCTTTTCTACGTGGGAATGACCCGCGCAAAAAGACGCCTGCATATCCTGTACGTGAAAGAACGCTTCGGCAGACCGCTGAAGCCGTCGCGATTCCTGAAAGAACTGGTGTGACTGCGGGGAACCGAAAGGCGCCCGGCAGTTACATATGGGTCATTCGCTGACTTCTTCTCCATCCTCATACACCAGATCATCAAACTCATGGCTGTCAAGCCACTCGTCAAAAGCATCCATGCGAGCTCATATTCTTCATCATCGAGGATATTATCCAGTCCGGGTTCGCCGTTTTCCTCAATGAAGCGGTAGAGATATACTTCTCCGTCATGGTTTTCGCCATTCTCATCGAGAGGAAGAAGAGCGATATAGTTCTTTTTATTGGCTGCTTCAAAGATCGCCACGGCAAGACATTCCTGCGTCACGCCATCATCCAGATTGAGCGTAACGGTAGCTGATCCGTTAAAACCGCATATAGAGGTACATCCGTCGCAGCCGCCGCCGCAATTCGTTTCATTGGCCATAGAGAATACTCCTTTTTAAGCATATTGATCATAGGACCGCTTTCCGGTCAACTGTCATCATAACAGGCATGGATGAAAAAATCAATGTAGGAAATACGCGCAAACAGTGTTATACTGTAGATGTATGTTTTTCAGATACCAAAGCCATGGTAACTGTGCAGCTTCCGGCGGATGCCGGAGCTTGAGACAATGTTAGGAAAGGAACAGCGGCTATGAAATGTATCTCCTGGAATGTTAACGGGCTGAGGGCATGTATGCAGAAGGGCTTCATGGATGTTTTGCAGGATTCGGACGCGGATTTCTTCTGCATTCAGGAGAGCAAGCTGCAGGAGGGACAGATCGAACTGGATATTCCCGGGTATGAACAATACTGGAATTATGCGGAAAAAAAGGGATATTCCGGTACAGCCGTCTTCACAAAGCATCATCCTGACCATGTTTTCTATGGAATTGGTATCGAAGAACACGACCACGAAGGCCGCGTGATCACACTGGAATATCCTCAGTTTTATTTTGTGACGGTATATACGCCGAATTCACAGAATGAACTTGCAAGGCTTCCTTACCGCATGCAATGGGAGGATGCATTCCTTGGGTGGCTGAAGAATCTGGATCGGAGCAAACCGGTGATCTTCTGCGGCGATCTGAACGTGGCACACACAGAAATTGATCTTAAAAACCCGAAGACAAACCGGAAAAATGCCGGTTTTACGGACGAAGAGAGAGCGAAGTTCTCCGCTCTGCTCGATGCCGGTTTTATTGATACATGGCGTTATTTTGAACCGGATACAGAGGGGATCTACAGCTGGTGGTCTTATCGCTTTCACGCAAGGGAGAAGAACGCGGGATGGCGGATCGACTATTTTGTAGTGTCGGAAAGACTGGAAAACAAGCTTCTTGGGGCAAAGATCCATACCGGTATTTTCGGATCGGATCACTGTCCGGTGGAGCTTGATATTGACCTTCCAGTGTAGATCCGGTGGGAGGATATAAAAATGAAAAAGGCGAATCAGATTACAATATCATCCGGGACCTTCCGGGGGCTCGGTACCGTTGTCTCAGGCAATACGATCACATTTGCGGCAGCAGTACCCGAAGGAAAAGAAGCCTTTCTTCTGCTTTACCCGAAAGGGGAAGATCATGCAGAATATCGTATCCCGCTTCCACCGCAGCCGTGGATGGGAGATGTTCGCTGTATCCGGGCAGAAGGAATCAATGCCGGAGACTATGAATACAATTATCAGATCGATGGGGAGATCGTGACGGATCCTGCAGCCAGGATCGTTTACGGGAGAACGCAATTCGGCAATAAGGAAGTGCGCAGCCCTCACCAGATCAGGGGAGGATTTCTGGAGCAGGGATATGACTGGGGGGATGACCGGCCGCTTTCTTATGATTACAGTGATGTGGTCGCTTATTATCTCCATGTGAGAGGCTTTACGGCAGCTCCTTCTTCGAGGGTGCGCCATCCGGGCACTTTTCAGGGGTTGAAGGAGAAGATTCCCTATCTGGAGAAACTGGGGATCAATCAGGTGATCCTGATGCCGGCCTGTGAATTTGAAGAGCTGATTCTTCCGGAACGGGATCCTGGTGAGAGAGGCCAGGGCAGTGCGCGACATCATGCAAATTCCGGAAAAGCAAAAGCTGCTGAAGCAGTGCAGGCAGCACACGCTGAAGCAGGCACAGAAAAGTCTGCGCCGGAGGTCTACCCGGATGCGAAGATCAATTACTGGGGATATGCCAGGACCTGGTATTACGCACCGAAGAGAAGCTATTCAAGCAGTCCGGCTCCCGACCGGGAGTTTAAAGATCTGGTAAAGGCACTGCATCGCAAAGGTATCGAACTGATCATGGAATTTGCTTTCCCGGACGGGACGGATCCGGCCTTCCTGGAAGATGTCCTGCGGTTCTGGGTGCAGGAATACCATGTGGATGGCTTCCGCCTGATGTCAAATGAATGTCTTGCGGATGCAGCCGCGCTTTCACCGCTTCTTCGGAAGGTCAAGATCATCAGCGGTTACTATGACCTGAGCAGACCTCAGCTTCGCAGTCAGATCAAGAGCGGTCATCTGGCGGATTTCAATGATGGTTTCCGCAATGACTGCCGGAAGCTGCTCAAGGGTGATGAAAATATGCTGGGTGCATTCTCCGGACGCATGAGCGCGTTTTCGGAAGAGAAGGGAATACTCAACTCCATCACCGGGCACGACGGTTTTACGCTCCGGGATCTTGTGTCCTATGACAGCAAACACAATGAGGAAAACGGAGAGAATAACCAGGACGGTGCGCCGAGCGATTATTCCTGGAACTGCGGTGTGGAAGGAATCACAAAAAAGAGAGCCGTCAAGGAGCTTCGCCTTCGTCAGATGAAAAACGCATTTGCCATGCTGCTGCTGGGGCAGGGTACACCGGTGATCCTGGCAGGGGATGAGCACGGCAATACCCAGCTTGGCAATAACAATCCGTATTGTATCGACAGTGAGGTCACCTGGCTGGATTGGAACCGGGATGCGTTCGCCCGGGATCTCACTACTTTTGTACAGCAGATGATCGCACTGCGCAGGTCCCACAGCCTTCTGCGCGGGATCACAAAGGCCAGGACCGATACGGGCGGCCCCGGAGGTTATCCGGTGTTTTCCTGTCACGGAAGCAGAGCATGGTATGCTTCTGACGGATATCAGGAGAGGCATATCGGTTTTATGTACTGCGGCAGGGAAAAAGGAGAGGACACATACCTTTATCTGGCTTTCAACCTGCACTGGGAGGAGCAGGAGCTTGCCCTTCCGTATCTTCCGGAGGGGATGGAATGGAGGACTGTGCTCTGCACCGGACCTGAGGAGTGCGAAGGGAAGATAAGGCGGCGGTCGGTAAAACTGCCGGGAAGGACTGTGGCAGTACTGGAAGGAGTGAAGAATGACGGAGAATAGACCCTGCGAAGCAGTTGCTGCAGAGATGTCTTCCTGGGGCCGGGAAGACGGCCGGATCACTCCCGGAAAGATTCTTGGCCATTTCTGCACGATCACGGAGCATAAATTCCTGGTATTTCAGGGCTGCCGGAAGGTGGGGCTTGTTTATCAGGGGATCACACATGATCTGTCAAAATTTTCCCCCGTGGAATTTATCAACGGCTGCCGGTATTATCAGGGCGGAAAGCGCAGTCCCAACAATGGGGAACGGGAAGCGAAGGGATACTCGGAAGCCTGGATGCACCATAAAGGACGCAACCGCCACCACCTGGAGTACTGGAATGATTACCGTCAGCATGCTGCGGAAGGCGAGAACCCGGTAGTCCCGGTAAAAATGCCCAGGCGCTATGTGGCGGAAATGCTTATGGACAGGATCGCGGCGTCCAAGACTTACCTGAAGGATAAGTATACGGATCATGAACCGCTTCAGTACTTCCTGAACGGAAAGAGCCGGCTGCTTCTGCACGAGGAAACATCACGGGAACTCGAACGGATGCTGCGCATTCTGGACAGGAGAGGAGAAGAAGCACTGTTTCGCTTTGTAAAAGATTATTATCTGAAGGGATATCCGATGAAGTAGAAGGAAGAGAGGATTTACGATATGATTGGCGACAAGAAAGTGTTATTCAGCGGTATGCAGGCTACGGGCAATCTCACGCTCGGGAATTACCTCGGGGCTTTAAAAAACTGGGTGTCTCTGAGTGATGAGTATGAGTGCTTTTACAGTGTTGTGGACATGCATTCCATCACGGTACGGCAGGACCCGGCGGAACTTCGCAGACGTGCGCGCTCTCTGCTCACGCTGTATATCGCGGCAGGCCTTGATCCTGAGAAAAACTGCATCTATTATCAGTCTCATGTGAGCAGTCATGCAGAGCTGGCCTGGATCCTCAACTGCTTTACTTATATGGGAGAGCTGAACCGTATGACACAGTTCAAGGATAAGTCTGCCAAGCATGCCGATAATATCAATGCAGGACTGTTTACATATCCGGTCCTCATGGCTGCGGATATCCTGCTGTATCAGGCGGATGTCGTGCCGGTGGGTATCGATCAGATGCAGCATCTGGAACTGACCAGAGATATCGCGCAGCGCTTTAATGCGATCTATGGGGATGTATTTACGATTCCGGAGGCATATATCGGAAAAGTCGGCGCCAAGATCATGAGCCTTCAGGATCCCTCTAAAAAGATGAGTAAATCGGATGAGAATCCGAATGCAAGCATCTACCTGATGGATGACGCCGATACGATCCGCAGAAAATGCAAACGTGCCGTGACTGATTCCGAAGGAGTGATCCTTTACCGTGAAGAGCAGCCGGGAATCAGAAATCTTCTTGATATTTACTGTGCATGCAGCGGAAAAACGTCTGAAGAAGCGGTAAAGGAATTCGACGGATGCGGATACGGCCAGCTTAAGGAAGCGGTCGGTGAGGCTGTTGTCGGTGTGCTTGCTCCGCTCCAGAACAGGGTGAAAGAACTGGAAAAAGATAAAGCCTATATCGACAGCGTGATTAAAAACAATGCGGAAAAAGCGCAGTATGTCTCCACAAAGACTCTGCGGAAAGTCCAGAAGAAGATCGGTTTCCCGGAGCGTCCGCGTCAGTAAGAGACTTTTGTCCGACAGAAGCAGCATCAGGTCAGGCAGCTGTCGGACATGTTGATCGCAGAGTGGTGCCAGAGGCCGGTCCTTTGGCATCATTTACGTTGGGAAGGAATATCTGCAATGTCAGATCTGGTGCTCACATATGTATGCAATGCCGGAATTCTTCTGTCATGGAAGGGGTACACGGCAGCAATCGATGTTTTTGCGAACGATCCGGACGGAATCTATATGGATACGCCTTCGCATTGGAAAGAAAAAATCTTTGGCCTTGCAGCAGCTGGCAGGCTGCCGTTTCTGGCTGTCTCTCATGAACATGCAGATCATTACTGCAGGGAAGATGTGCTCCGGACTGTCGAAGAGAGCCGGAAAAATGCGCATCTTACGGGGATTCTCACGACCCGTCCGGTGGCAGAGGATCTTCTGGAACACAGCTGTGGGGATCACCGGAATATACTCAGGCAGAATATGCTGGTGCTTCCGGAAACAGAAGAAGGATGCACATTTGACTTCTCCTTCGGAAACACATCAGACGCAGCGCAGCTGCATGTGCAGGCCCTGAATGTACGCCATGACGGGAAACAGTATGCTTCCGTTCAGAATATACTTCTTCTGGCGGAATTCAGGACGGAGGGACAGGCGGTAAAGATCGCTGTTCCGGCGGATGCATCTCCGACGCCGGAACTTTACCGGCGTATTGCCCGGTGGTCACGCGAGATCGACTGGCTGATCGTACCGTTTCCGTGTATCGGAAAAACCAGTGCGCGCAGAGCTCTGGCAGGAGCCCTCACGGTTCATCATATCGCAGCATACCACTTCCCGGCTGCAGGGAGAGATGAGCAGGGGTGGTATGCACATACAGAAGCTTTATGCAGAGAGGCAGATGACGGTCTCCCTTACCCCGTTTTTTTAAGAGAACCCGGTTCATCGATCGCGATCTTTCGTATTTCCTCCGTACAAACCTTGAAAAATGTTATAATATGATATATTATGTTAGAAGCAGAGCATATTGTGACTGCTTACAGCACAGAGGTTCGCAATGAGCGGGGGGATTCCTGAAGCGGGGCAGAAAAATGAATCAGATTCGAAGAGAAAGAATCAAGAATTATATACTGCAGAAGCGTGTGGTTACGATCCGGGAGATCGGAGAGCTTGTGCCGGATGTCAGTTCCATGACGATACACAGAGATCTTGAGAAGCTGGAACAGGAAGGCGAGATCGTACGTATACGGGGCGGAGCCGTGGCAGGAACGCAGCACGGCAGTGCAGAATCAAAGTTTGAGACGAGGATGCAGAGTCATGTGAAGGAAAAACGTCTGATGGCGCAGAAAGCTCTGGAGCTGATCGAGCCGGAAAGTTATGTCCTGCTCGATGCGGGTACTTCCAATCTGGTTCTCGCCCAGATGCTTCCGGATATTGAAATGAACATTTTTACGACAGCACCGAATATTGCTCTGGAGCTGACCCGCCTGGTCAATCCGACCATCCACATGTGCGGAGGAACGCTGAACCGCTCAAATCAGGCAGTTTCCGGCCCGAGCACTCTTGCGATGCTGCAGGAGCTGAATATTGCCACCGCTTTCATAGGGGTTTCCGGCTTTACGCTGGAGAACGGCTTTTCCTGCGGCAAGGAGGAAGAGCGCCAGGTGAAACGTCTTCTGATGGAAAAGGCAAAGCGCAGGATCGTCCTGATGGACAGTTCCAAGATCGGGGAGATCTTTCCTTATAAGATCGGTGATTTTTCCCAGGTGGATTACCTGATCAGCGATGATGCTCTTCCGGAAAGCGTGGCGGAGATGGCCAGAAAGAACGGAACCATTGTAATGTGAAATATTTAATTATTGATAATCGTTAACAATTCGCTTGACACACATGTTACGTCAATGGTATATTGACGTTAATAAATGTGATCAATATAACATTTAATAACATTTACTGGAAGGAGGATGCAAATGGCACAAGGTGTATTGATGCCGAAGGCTGGTATCACAGTTGAGGAATGTGTGATTTCCGAATGGAAGAAAAAAGTAGGGGATCATGTGGAGATCGGCGATATTCTGTTTACGTATGAGACCGATAAAGCGGAATTTGAATGCGAATCCACCGCAGCCGGTGAGCTGCTTGAGATTTTCTACGAAGAAGGGGACGAGGTTCCGGTCCTTGTAAACGTATGCGCGATCGGACAGCCGGGTGAAGATGTATCAGCGATCCGTAATGCGGCAGCAGGCGAAGCCGCACCCGCCGAGGAAGCACCGGCACCTGCAGCAGCGGCATCTGCACCTGCGGCGGCAGCTCCTTCCGGTCCGAGGGCTCAGGGCGTTCTGATGCCGAAGGCCGGAATCACGGTTGAGGAATGCGTGATCTCCGAATGGAAGAAGAAAGTCGGCGATCATGTGGAGATCGGCGATATCCTGTTCACCTACGAAACAGATAAGGCAGAATTCGAGTGTGAATCTACAGCAGCCGGTACTCTGCTTGAGATCTTCTATGAAGACGGCGATGAGGTTCCGGTTCTGGTAAATGTATGTGCGGTCGGCAATCCGGGTGATTCCACGGTCGGCCTTCGCGAGGGCGAGGAAGCACCGGCACCTGCAGCAGCTCCTGCGGCAGAGGCAGCCCCGGCAGAGGCAGCAGCTGCACCGGCTCCCGCAGCGACCGGAATGGCCAATGCAGATGCAAAGATCTCTCCGCGTGCGAAGATGGTAGCTGGAACTCTGGAAGTAGATCCGTCCCTTGCGACACCGACCGGTCCGAACGGAAGAATCATCGAACGCGATGTCCGTGCGTATGCGCAGAGCCGTCCTGGTGATGGTCTTGGCGGAAGAGTATCCGAAAGTGTTCCGGCAGAGGCTGCAGCAGCTGCACCGGCTCCCGCAGCTGTGGAGAAGGCAGCACCGGCCGATGCCGCGGAATTCGAAGATGTGAAGTTCTCCGCAGTCCGCAAAGCAACGGCAAAGGCTATGGTAGCATCTCTGAGCACCATGGCACAGCTGACGCATTTCCATACCTTCGATGCATCCGCACTTATGGCACTGCGCAAGCAGATCAAGGCCAACGGCGAAGCAATGGGTATGCCCAACATCACGCTGAACGATATGGTAATGTTCGCTGTATCCCGTGTGATCCTGCATCATCCGGATCTGAATGCGATCATTCCGCAGGAGAACGTGCTGCGTAAGTATAATCATGTACATCTTGGTATGGCTGTGGATACTCCGAAGGGACTTTTTGTTCCGACGATCCACAATGCGGATCTGATGAGCCTGTCCGAACTGTGTGTGGAAGCAAAACGTCTTGCAAAGATCTGCCAGGAAGGAAAGGCCACTCCGGATATGCTCGCAGGGGCAAGCTTTACCGTATCCAACGTAGGTTCCCTTGGTGTTGAGATGTTCACGCCGGTCGTGAATCCGCCGCAGGTAGGCATCCTCGGCGTGTGCGGCATCACCACCCGTGTAAAAGAAGTGAACGGAGAGATCAGGACCTATCCGGCTATGGGTCTGAGCCTGTCCTATGACCATCGCGCACTGGACGGAACTCCGGCATCGAAGTTTGTGAAAGAGCTGTGCAACGCGCTTGAGAACTTCCCGCTGCTGATGATGCAGTAAACAGTCTGTCCATTTCATATTCAACATAAGATCCTTCTGTATGGCGTGCAGGACGCGCCGTACAGAAGCAATGACATCCTGATTTGTCGAACACGGATCATAGACGATGATCGCTTGGGAAAGGAATTTGCACTATGGTAAAATCGGAAGTATTGGTGCTTGGAGGAGGCCCCGGTGGATATCTGGCGGCTGAACGTGCTGCGCAGGGTGGAAAAAAGGTGACTTTGATCGAAAAGCGTGCGCTGGGAGGCACTTGCCTGAATGAAGGATGCATTCCTTCCAAGGCTCTGCTGAATTCCGCAAAGCTTTATGAACATGCAAAGGACAGTGCTGTATTCGGCGTGACCGCCGAAAATGTGAAGATCGATCACAGCAAGGTGATCGACCGTAAGGACAAGGTCGTAAAGACCCTGGTATCCGGTGTCGGCATGACGATGAAGGCGAACGGCGTTCAGGTCGTGATGGCGGAGGGTGTTATTAAGGGAAAGAGCGGCGATGGTTTTGTTGTGGAAGCCGGCGGAGAAGAGTATGCAGGTGAGAAACTGATCATTGCATGCGGATCCGTACCGGTAGTTCCGCCTCTTCCGGGCCTTCGCGAGGGGATCGAGCGCGGCTATGTGCTCACCAACCGTGAGATCCTTGACAAAAAGGATCTGCCGAAGCATCTGGTGGTGATCGGCGGCGGCGTGATCGGTCTGGAGATGGCTTCTTACTACAGTATGATCGGTGTTCCTGTTACGATCATTGAAATGCTCGACAAGATCGCCGGCCCGACCGAAAAAGAAGTTTCCGCAGTCCTGCTCAAGGAATACAAAAAACGCGGCATCGACTTCAAGCTTTCCTGCAAGGTGACCAGTGTTGGCGAAGACTGTGTGAACTTTGAGGAGAACGGCGAAGCAAAGAGCGTGAAGGCAGATGCGGTCCTCTGCTCCATCGGGCGCCGTGCTGCAACGCAGGGCATCGGTCTGGAAAATCTTGGAGTTTACACGGAGCGAGGTGCGATCGTTACCGACAGCCATATGCTCACCAACATCCCGAATGTATACGCCATCGGTGATGCCAACGGGAAGATCATGCTGGCGCACACGGCTTATCGTGAAGCCGAGGTTGCCGTTAACCATATTCTCGGCAAGAAGGACATCATGCGTTACAGCGCCATCCCGTCCGTGATCTATACCAACCCCGAGGTTGCCAGTGTGGGTGAGACAGAGGAGAGTGCAAAGGCAAAGGGCATGGAAGTGAAGACTGTGAAGGCCTCCATGAAGATGTCCGGCCGTTACCTGGCGGAAGTGGAAAAAGGCGACGGTTTCTGCAAGCTGGTGATCGATACGAAAAAGAACCGGCTTGTGGGCTGCCATATGATCGGCAGCTATGTGTCCGAGATGATCTACGGTGCCGCTCTGATGATCGAAAGAGAGATGCCTGTCGATGATATCAAGGAGCTGGTGTTCCCGCATCCGACTGTAGCCGAAGTGATCCGTGAAGCATTGTTTATGGTTTAATTGAAGGTACTTATAGTGTTGACATATATAATGAAGCATTAAAGGAGGAAAAAATGCCAAAGTCATTGTACGTAGATCCTGACAAAATGCGTTCAGAAGGTAAGATCACATTTCAGGACATTCCGATCAACGTTTACAAGAAATCTGTAAAAGAAGAACTGGAAGAGGGCAACTTCACGAAAGAAGATCTGGTCCGCATTTTCCGCGACATGACCGTATGCCGTGAATTCGAGGATATGCTCAACCAGATCAAGACCCAGGCGAGATACGCCGATGTTGAGACCACCTATCCGGGTCCCGCACATCTTTCTCTCGGCCAGGAAGCTGCAGCAGTCGGTGAGGCGTATCTTCTGACCAAGGAAGATTTCACCTTCGGCAGCCACAGAAGCCACAGTGAGATCCTTGCAAAGTGCCTGTCCTGTATTCAGAAGCTGGATGACAAGGAACTGATGGATGACATGGAGAACTTCTTCGGAGGTCAGACTCTTCGTTCCATCCAGACCGCATCCAAAGCGGACGGCGACGTCAAAGAGCTTGCCGTTGAGTTCATCCTTTACGGCGCACTTTCCGAACTGTTTGCACGTGAGACCGGCTTCCATAAGGGACTGGGCGGCTCCATGCATGCATTCTTCCTTCCGTTCGGCGTATATCCGAACAACGCTCTGGTAGGCGGATCCGCAACGATCGCTACCGGTGCAGCTCTGTTCAAGAAATGCAACGACAAGGGCGGCGTTGTAGTAGCCAACCTCGGTGACGGCTCCATGGGCCGCGGACCTGTGTGGGAAGCTCTTTGCTTCTCCACCATGGATCAGTACCGCGTACTCTGGGAAGAGGGCCGCAAGGGCGGACTTCCGCTGATCTTCAACATCAACAACAACAGCTACGGTATGGGCGGCCAGACCTGCGGCGAGACCATGGGTTACGGCGAACTTGCCAGAATGGGTGCTGGCGTGACAGCCAACCAGCTGCATGCAGAGCGCGTTGACGGCTACAATCCGCTGGCTGTGATCGATGCCTACAGAAGAAAACTTCCGATCGTCAAGAGCGGCGACGGCCCGGTGTTCCTGGATGTCGTTACCTATCGTCTGCTCGGACATTCCACTTCCGACCAGAACGCTTATCGTACCAAGGAAGAGATCGAAGCATGGAGAGCGCAGGATCCGCTGGTAACTTATCCGAAGGCACTGGTAGAAGCCGGCATTGCTACCCAGGAAGAGATCGACGCTATCTGGGCAAAGACCAAAGAGCGTATGGCCCGCATCTGCCGCCTGGCTGCAGACAAAGAGGCTTCTCCGTATCTTGATTTCGACAAGGATCCCGGCATCGTTGAGCGCATGATGTACAACAATGGCAGCCAGAGGAACATGGATCCGTCCAGAGAGCCGTCCGTAATCGGCCCGAAGGAGAGCTGCAAGCGTTATGCTGACCTTGAAAAGAAGGTTCGTACACATTATGACGCTGACGGCAAAGAAGTGAGCTCCATGAAACGTTACAATATCCGTGACGCTATCTTCGAGCCGCTTATCAACAAATATTATGAAGATCCGACCCTGATCTCCTATGGTGAGGATGTCCGTGACTGGGGCGGCGCATTCGCTGTTTACAGAGGACTGATGGATGTCATTCCTTATTCCAGACTGTTCGACTCCCCCATCTCCGAGTCCGCGATCGTCGGCACCGGCGTTGGCTACACCATGTGCGGCGGCAGAGCAGTTGTAGAGCTGATGTATGGTGACTTCATAGGCTGCTGCGGTGATGAGATCTTCAACCAGATGGCAAAATGGCAGGCCATGAGCGCTGGCATTCTGAAGATGCCGCTGATCCTGCGTGTATCCGTAGGTTCCAAGTATGGTGCACAGCATTCTCAGGACTGGACCGCAATGTGCGCACATGTTCCCGGACTGAAGGTTGCATTCCCGGCTACCCCGTATGAGGCGAAGGGTCTGATGCAGGCAGCTCTGAACGGCACCGATCCGGTAGTGTTCTTCGAGAGCCAGAGAATCTATGACAAGGGTGAATGCTTCCATGAGGGCGGCGTTCCGGCAGAAGAGTACGAGATCCCGTTCGGCAAGGTGGATGTGATCAAGAGAGGTACCGATCTGACCATCCTTACCATCGGCGCAACGCTGTACCGTGCAATGGATGCAGTCAAAGAGCTTGAAGAGAAGTATGGCATGTCCTGCGAAGTGATCAATCTGTGCAGCCTTGTACCGCTTGATTACACCGAGATCATCGAATCTGTCAAGAAGACCGGCAAAGTCGTTCTTACATCCGATGCCTGCACCAGAGGCAGCTTCCTCGATGAGGTCGCCCGCAACATCACCGAGCTTGCATTCGATTATCTGGATGCTCCGCCCGCGATCGTCGGCGCACAGAACTGGATCACACCTCCGTTCGAGTACGACAAATACTTCTTCCCGCAGAAGGAGTGGATCCTGGATGCAGTCAACGAGAAGATCGTTCCGCTTGAAGGCTACACCCCCACTACTAATGCGACTGAGACCGAGCAGATGCGCAAGCTGAAACTCGGCATCTGAGAAGAAGCATCTGATTGAATGGTCAGACCAGCAAAACATGAGAAAAATCTCCGGGGCATAATGTCCCGGAGGTTTTTATCTCATAGGAAATTTCGTCGAATTTCCTATGAGATAAAAGCCTCCGGACTAAGGCTCCTTCGTCGCCAAGTGGAATATGTGTCGCACGTAAGGAAGATGTCGCTGCGCGACCGTGCTCGGCGCGCAAAGTCCTGCTGCGCTCCCCTTATGATTGAGGGAGTGGGGGTGCTGATGTCCGCTTGCGGACTTTTTTACAGGCACAGAATGCATTTCGGCAGGAACTGTGGTATAATAAATGCCTTCTGAGAGGGAGACTGTTATCCGCGTCATGGGGATAGTTTCCATGGTCCGCTATAGGATCCGCTGCGGAAAAGCATATGTGTTTTTCGCGGATGTAACTGCCCGGTCGGCATGTATCGTGTAAACGAAGTATGAAGGGAAGAGAAGCATGGGAGGTATGCATGCGTGTTCTATACTATGAGACATCTTCGGTCGATCCCTGGCACAATCTTTCGATTGAAGAATATCTCTCAGAACAGATCGGAAAAGGAGAAGTCCTTCTTTATCTCTGGCAGAACGACCGGACGGTCGTGATCGGGCGCAACCAGAATGCACTGCGCGAGTGCCGTGCGGATCTTCTTGAGGCGGAGGGCGGTTTTCTGGCGAGACGGTCCACCGGTGGAGGGGCTGTTTATCATGATCTCGGTAATCTGTGTTTTACGTTTGCAGCTGATCCTGCCTGTTATGATCTGGCACGGCAGATGAAGGTGATCCGGGAAGCCTGTGCGAAGCTGGGAATCGCCGCTTTGCTTTCAGGCCGGAATGATATCATCACGGAAGACGGCCGGAAGTTCTCAGGCAACGCTTTTTCAAAAACCGGGTGCTGTCAGCTGCAGCACGGAACACTGATGGTGGATGTCGACCGGGAGATGCTTTCACGCTATCTTACCCCTTCTGAACTGAAACTTCGGGCAAAAGGAATCGCTTCGGTCCGTTCCAGAGTCTGCAATCTGAAGGAGATCCGTCCGGACATTACGATTTCATCACTGAAGGAATCTATTCGCAGTGCTTTTCAGGAAGAATACGGACAGTTTGAGGAAGTTCGGCTGGGAGATGACGGGATGAAACGGGTCGAACAGATCTGCAGGGAGAAATATGCCTCCTGGGAGTGGAGGTATGGAAAAACTCCGAAATTCCGCATGGAAAAGGCACATCTGTTCCGATGGGGAGAGGTTCAGCTGTTTCTGGAACTTAAGAATATGCGCATCCTGGAATGTGAGGTCTGTTCCGACTGCCTGGATGTTTTGCTGCCATCTCTGATCCGGGAAGCCCTCACAGGAATCCTTTATGAAAAGAAACATTTGCATGATGTGGGAGCATCTCTTCTTGAAAAGAAGAATCCACAACTGACACAGGAACGTGCGGAACAGATTTACGAAGTGTTTTCCTGGCTGGAAGGAAGTTATTAGCTCAGAATGATCGCTAACTATCATACACACACCTGGCGGTGCATGCATGCCGTCGGCACAGAAAAAGAATATGTTGAAAAGGCCATTGAATGCGGGATGAGGATCCTGGGTTTTTCGGATCACACGCCGATGCCCTATCCGGACGGATATATCAGCAACGCAAAAATGCGGATGGACCAGCTTGAAGGATATGTGGATACCATACTCGCACTGAAGAAGGAATACGAGAAGGATATCGATATCCGGCTGGGTCTGGAGGTGGAATACTATCCTGCACTATTTGAACAGCTGCTGGCATTTACCGGCCAGTATCCGATCGAATACTACCTGCTGGGACAGCATTATGCAGGAAATGAGATCCAGGCTCCTTTCTGCGCGGATCCGACGGATGATCCCGCTGTTTTGCAGCTCAGCTGCGAACAGTGCATGGAGGCACTGCGCACAGGATGCTTTACGTACTTTGCACATCCGGATGTGTGGTATTTTACTGGAGATCCGGCTGTTTATGATGCCTGGATCCGCAGGCTCTGCGGTGAAGCAAAACGACTGGATATTCCGCTTGAGATCAATTTTCTGGGAATCAGTGACCATCGTCATTATCCGAACGAAGCCTTCTGGAAGATCGCCGGAGAGACCGGCAATAAGGTGGTATTCGGATGTGATGCCCACAGTCCCGGAATGATCGGGAACCCGCAGGCATACACGATCGCTTCGCAGATCGCACAGCGAAACCACCTGGAGGTGCTCGAAACCGTGGAACTGATCGACCCGTTTGGGACAGAGAACCGTTCCCCTGCCCCAGCCAAAGCGGGACAGAGAACCGTCCTCTGTCCCGGTCAGAACAGGAGAAATGCAAGATATGAGTAATAAGGAGAATTTCAAAAAGACACAGGGAATGAAAGATCCGCAGCTGAAAAAGCGCATTCTGATGAGCGCCATCGGCGTATTGATCTGCGGGATAAGCGTCGGGATGTTCAAACGGGCAGCTCTTGGCGTGGATCCCTTTCAATCGCTTATGAGCGGCCTTAATGCCGTGATCCCCATCAGCTTCGGCACGCTCTATGTGATCGCCAACCTGTGCCTGCTGGCATTTGCCCTGATCTTTGACCGCAGAAAGATCGGCCTGGCAACGCTGATCAATCTGTTCTTTTTCGGATATATTGCGGAGTATACTCTGAAATTTCTGGAGAAGATCCTTCCTTCGCTTTCTCTGCCCGGCAGACTGTTTCTGCTCATCATGGCAGTGGTGATCATGTGTCTGGCCTCCGCCTTCTACTTTACGGCGGATCTGGGCGTTTCGACCTATGATGCCGTCTCCCTTATTATTTCGGAAAAGCAGAGCAAGGTCGCCTTCAAATACTGCAGGATCATCAGCGATGTGATCTGTGTTGTGCTGGGTTTCCTGCTCTGTAAAGCGGGCGGTTTCAGCCTGGCGCAGATCGGGGGAGAGATCGGCATCGGAACGATCATCACAGCGTTTTTCATGGGTCCGCTGATCGCATTCTTCAATGAACGCGTGGCCAGACCGTTTCTCTTTAATTGAAGGAGGAATACGATGAAATACAATTTTGACCAGATAACCGACCGTCGAAACACGGACTGCCTGAAATATGATTTCGCAGGGGAGTGGGGATATCCGGAGGATGTGCTGCCTCTATGGGTGGCAGACATGGATTTTCCGACTGCCCGGCCGGTGATCGAGGCATTGAAGGAGCAGGCAGAAAAAGGCATTTACGGGTATTCGGATTCAAAAGAGGATTATTATCAGGCGGTGTCCGGCTGGTATGAACGCAGGTTTGGCTGGAAAACGAAGAAGGAGTGGCTGGTAAAAACACCGGGGATCGTGTTTGCCCTTGCTGTGTGCGTACGCGCATTTACACAGCCGGGAGACGGTGTGATGATTCAGCGTCCGGTCTATGGGCCGTTTTCCCGAGTAGTGGAAGATAATGCCAGGAAAATTGTGAACAGTCCTCTGATCCTGGAACAGGGCAGATATTATATGGACTTTCAGGATATTGAAGACAAGTTTTCTTCTGGTTCCGTGAAAATGATGCTGCTTTGCAGTCCCCACAATCCGATCGGCAGGGTTTGGGAGGAAGAGGAACTTCGCCGTCTGGAGAATCTTGCGTTGGCACATCATGTGCTTCTGGTAAGTGATGAGATTCACAGTGATTTTACCTGGGAAGGCAGAAGGCATCACGTTCTCATGGGCCTGGACAGATCTTATGAAGAAAATACAGTGATCTGCACGGCTCCCAGCAAGACCTTTAATCTGGCAGGGCTGCAGTGCTCCAACATTTTTATCGCGAATAAAACTTTGCGTGAACGCTTCTGCAAGGAGATGAAAGCGGTGGGCTGTGATCTGATCAACGCCGCCGGTCTTGCAGCGTGCAAGGCTGCGTATCTTTACGGGGAAGAGTGGCTGGATCAGCTGAAGGAATATATTTTTGAAAATATCCTGTTTCTGGAAAAGTACTGCAGGGAGAATATGCCCAAAGTGCGGGTGATCCATCCGGAAGGAACCTATCTGGCGTGGATGGATTTCAGATCCCTGGGCCTTGATCAGAAGGAACTGGACCGGCGGATCGCACAGAAAGCCGGAGTATGGCTGGATACCGGCACCATGTTCGGAGAAGAGGGAACAGGATTTCAAAGAGTGAACACAGCCTGTCAAAGAAGTCTGCTGCAGGAGGCGATGGACCGGATTCGTGGAGTGATCACGGACTGATCCGGATACTCCGGGCATCATCCGGAATGTTTCGAAAACTCTTTGTTGATGAGCAGAAAGAACTTCAGTATAATCAGATATATCGGAAGTCTCAAAGAAACTGTCCGCATAATATCCCCAGACTGTTACTACCGGAGGGAGGTATGCCGTATGGCAAAAAAATATGTGGCATATGTCGGAACATATACAAACGGCAGCAGCATAGGAATCCATATTTATGATATCGATATGAAGAAAGGCGCTCTGTCGGAGCGGACGGTCGTTCCGGTACACAATGCATCCTATCTGACAAAGTCCACCAACGGGAAATACCTGTATTCGATCGCGGATGAAGGGGTCGAAGTTCTGAAGATCGAGCGCGACGGCGGTCTTACACCCATTAACAAGGTGGGAATCGACGGGATGCGCGGCTGTTATCTGTCCACGGATCAGAGCGGGAAGTTTCTGTTTGTGGGCGGTTATCACGATGGCAAGGTCACAGTCGTGCATACACATCGCAACGGCCGCCTGGGCAGTGTGCTGGACGGGGTATTTCACAAGGGACTGGGAAGTGTGGCGGAGCGGAATTTCCGACCCCATGTGAGCTGCGTGCTTCCGACACCGGACGGGAAATATCTGTGCGCAGTGGACAATGGGGTGGATCATGTAAAGATCTATAAAGTGGAACCTACATCCGGAAGACTGCAGCTGTATGATATCCTGCACTGTAAGCTGGAATCAGGGCCGCGGCTGATGTGCTTTTCCGCGGATGGCCGTTTTGCCTATATCAATCACGAGCTGACCAACACCATTTCCGTGTACACCTATGACGGATCCGGGAAAGCTCCTGAATTTGAGAAGATTCAGGAGGTCGAGACGGTGATGGATAAAGAAGAGGTGAGCAGCGCCTGCTGCGCCATGAAGATCTCTCCCAGCGGCAATTATCTGTACTGTTCCAGCGCAGGAGAGAATACGGTCGGCATCTTCCGGATCGACAGGAACACAGGGATGCTTACCAGGCTTTGCATCCTGCCGATCAGCGGAGGATATCCGAAGGATGTGGATGTCCTTCCCGACGAGAAAACGCTGATCGTACTCTGCCACGAGTCCAACTATATGCGCTTTTTCAATGTGGACTATGAAAAAGGCCTGATCGTGATGAAGGCAAAGCAGCTCTATGTGGAAACGCCCAACTGCATTCTGATCTCCGAGACTGAAGAGGAGGATTTGCAGGAGTGATCGAAAAGCGTTCAGAAGCAGACAAAAAGCCGCAGCGGATCCTAAGAATATGAAGAAAGATGAGGTAGAACAATATGAAATGCATTAAAGCAAAGCAGATCACAGCAGAAAACTTCCAGCTCTACGGACAGTTTACAGATCTTCTGAATCCTTCGGGCTACAGCCTGGGAGACTTCTATCAGGACCGTGTGAAGATGTCTGTATCTGGTGATTATGCAGTTGCATTCTCGCCGCTGGTGGTGCACAAGCAGGATCCCATGATCGTTACACAGGCAGAGTACCACAACACCACCCAGGAGGGAATCCTTTGTCTGGATGATGATTTCGTTCTGCATGTAGCACCGCCCAGCAAGGAACCCGTCCCGGAGCAGACCGAGGCGTTCATTGTTCCGAAGGGTACGATGGTGTGTCTGAACCTCGGCGTGTGGCATCTGAGCGCCATGCCGCTTCATCAGGAAACTGCGCATGTCCTGATCGTTCTTCCGGAGCGCATCTATAAAAACGACTGCATTGTCGTGGATTACAGTGAGGAGCAGCAGGTTCGGATCGAACTGTGAGCCTTTTCAGTCAGAATGTTACATCTCATTTGACACAAATAAGACAGAAAGAACGTTCCCCTTTGATGCAAATAAGTCAGAGAGCCTTAGCAGTGACATCAGGCCTTTTCAGGCATATATCCAGTCATTTGAGGATTTGACCAAGTGGCCCGATGTGGAGATGGTTGTGCCTTTTGACCGATGGGGAGGTGCTGTAGGGACAAAACGTATCATTGTGATC
>CACZZH010000016.1 GCA_902785635.1 uncultured Lachnospiraceae bacterium | reverse complement strand
TTTCTCTTTTTCCTTCGCCGCTTTTGAAAGCTTGCCTGTGGCTGCGGGCGGCTACCTTTTGCTCTTTCTCTTTTTCCTTCGCCGCTTCGGGTAAAAAAAATCCACTCTTTCCTCACGGATCGAGTGGATTTCTTAATGTTGATCATGAATTCTGTCAGCTCCGGGCGAATGCCCATTTACCAGTATTATACTCTGGACAGATACTCGCCGGTCCTGGTGTCGATCTTGAGCTTGTCGCCGATCTCAACGAACAGCGGAACCATGACCTGAGCGCCTGTCTCAACGATTGCGGGCTTGGTAGCACCGGTAGCGGTATCGCCTTTGAGACCCGGCTCGGTATCGGTAACTTCCAGTTCTACAAACAGGGGCGGCTCGATGGCGAATACATTGCCGTTGTGGGAGCAGATCTTCACCATTTCGTTGTCTTTAACGAACTTCAGGGAATCGCCTACTGCATCCTTCGCCAGTGCGATCTGGTCGTAGGTCTCGGCGTTCATGAAGTAGAACAGGTCGCCGTCGTTGTACAGATACTGCATGTCGACTCTGTCGATTCTTGCGGTCGGGAATTTTTCAGTAGGACGGAAGGACTTCTCTACTACGCCGCCGCTGATGATGTTTTTAAGCTTGGTACGGACAAAAGCTGCACCTTTGCCGGGCTTTACATGCTGGAACTCAATAATCTGATAAATATTTCCATCCATCTCCAGAGTAATGCCGTTCCTGAAATCACCTGCTGAAATCATATTAATTATCCTCCATAAAAAAATCTAACTTATTTTATCGTATCTGCGGTATCTTTTCAACTGTTATTTTTATCTGACGCGCAGCACATCTGGCTGTCTCCCGGACGCTCATCTCATCGGTGAACAGCTGGATCTGGGCAGCCTGCGTATAGAAGCTGTCCCTTTTCTCCATCAGCGAAAGGATCTTCTCTCTCATATTTCCACCCTGCAGCAGCGGGCGGGATGTGTCTCCCTTCAGGCGCTCCACCAGTGTATCCGGACTTGCTTTCAGGTAGATCACGATGCCGATCCGCTTCATTATGACGCGGTTCTCCTCCCGCAGTGGCAGACCTCCGCCCACCGAGATCACATAACCGGAAGGATCCGTCTCCTGCCTGCCCGCTTCCTGCAGATCCGGTTCCTGCCTGCCCGTCTCCTCCCTGCCGGTTTCCCGGATGGTCGTCTCCTGCCTGCCTGTTTCCTGCAGGTCTTTTTCCAATTTCCTAAGCAGCCCGGTCTCAAGATCGCGGAAATACGGTTCTCCGTATTTCTCAAATATCTGTGTGATGGGCATCTGCTGATCCTGTACGATCATTTCGTCGGTGTCCAGGAAGGTCCTGTCTAAGATCCTGGCGAGCGTTCTTCCCACTGTGGTCTTTCCGCTTCCCATAAATCCGATCAGAAAGACGGGACGATTCCATGTATTCTGACTTCTGATCACATCTGCGGAGCTGTCCATACGGGTGGAGCTTCCTTTGTCTGTGGCTTCGTCTGTGGGAGTGACTGTCCCTGCATCATATATCATCCTAAAACCTCTTTCTATGCTTTCTTTTCAGGGCGTTCCGGTATGTGAGTGAAAAATCTGTGTGAACAACCTGTGTATATAATCTGTGTAAGAAATCTGTGTAAGAAATCTGTGTGAGAAATCTGTGCAAGAAATCTGTGTGAGGGCAAAGCCCTCCTGTTACAGGTCGAACAGGGACAGCTGGTTGCTCTCGGGCAGCCCTTTGAGGATACCCAGATCGGAGAGAAGGTCGGCGAGGGTCTTGCTGACCTTGGCGCGCTCCCGGAAGTCCTGTCTGGACAGGAACTGTCCGTCTTTTACCGCGTCGACGATCCCTTCGGCTGCCTTGTCACCCATGCCGTCGATGGAGGAGAGGGACGGCATGAGTTTTCCGTCGATCACCTGGAAACGGGTGGCCTGGGCGCGGTAGATATCGATGGGCATGAATTCGAAGCCGCGCTCGTACATTTCGCGGACGACTTTCATGTCCTTGTATTCATCCTGCTCCTTTTTGCTCAGATCATTCATCCGCTTCTCGTAATCCTTCATATGCATGAGCAGACGGTCTTCACCGAGGCACATCAGCTCGTAGTCGAAACCCGGCGCGCGGATGCTGAAGAACGCGGCGTAGTAGGCCAGCGGACGGTTGATCTTGAACCAGGCGATGCGCCACGCCATCATGACATAGGCGGCGGCGTGGGCCTTCGGGAACATGTATTTGATCTTCTTGCAGGACCAGATATACCAGTCGGGCACGCCGTGCTCGATCATGGCCTGCTCCCATTCGGGTTTGAGCCCCTTTCCTTTTCGCACGCTCTCCATGATCGTGAAGGAAAGCTCGCTGTCCATCCCTTTCTCGATCAGATAGATCATGATATCGTCACGGGTACAGATGGCCGTGGAGATAGTCGCTTTCCCCTCCAGAATCAGGGTCTGGGCGTTGCCCAGCCACACATCGGTGCCGTGGGCCAGCCCGGCGATCCGGACCAGGTCGGAGAAGTACTGGGGCTTGGTGTCCACGAGCATCTGGATGGCAAATTCGGTGCCGAACTCAGGGATTCCCAAGGAACCCAGCGGGCAGCCTCCGATCTGCTCGGGGGTGATGCCCAGGGCATCTGTATTCTGGAACAGAGACATCACTTCCCGGTCGTCCAGCGGGATCTGACGCGCATTCACACCGGTGATATCCTCCAGCATGCGGATCATGGTCGGATCATCGTGTCCGAGGATGTCCAGCTTGAGCAGGTTGTGATCGATGGAATGATAGTCAAAATGGGTGGTGATGATATCGGTGGTCGTATCGTTGGCGGGATGCTGCACAGGAGTGAAGGTATAGATCTCCTCCCCGTATGGCAGCACGATGATCCCGCCCGGATGCTGTCCGGTGGCTCTGCGCACGCCGGTGCAGCCTCCCACGATGCGGTTGATCTCGCAGGGACGCTTGATGATGCCCTTTTCCTCAAAATATTTCTTAACATATCCGTAGGCGGTCTTCTCGGCCAGCGTGCCGATGGTACCGGCGCGGAAGGTCTGGCCGGCCCCGAAGATCACCTCTGTATATTTATGTGCCTTACTCTGGTATTCACCGGAGAAGTTCAGGTCGATATCCGGTTCTTTGTTTCCTTTGAACCCGAGGAACGTCTCGAAGGGAATATCAAAGCCTTCCTTGCGCAGAGGCTTGCCGCACACGGGGCAGACACGGTCGGGCATGTCGCAGCCTGCCATGCCGTCGAATTTGCGCACCTCGGGGGAATCGAAGTCGTAAAAATGGCAGGATTCGCAGTAATAATGAGGATGCAGGGGATTGACCTCGGTAATACCCGACATCGTCGCCACAAAGGACGATCCGACGGATCCTCTTGATCCCACCAGATAGCCGTCAGCGTTGGACTTCCACACCAGCTTCTGGGCGATGATGTACATCACGGCGAACCCGTTGGAGATGATGGAGTTCAGCTCCCTCTTCAGGCGCTCTTCCACCACTGCCGGCAGTTCGGGGCCATAGATCTCATGGGCCTTGTCGTAGCAGATATCCGTGAGCATCTGGTCGGAATGATCGATGACCGGCGGACATTTATCCGGACGCACGGGGGCGATCCGCTCGCACATGCGGGCGATCTTCACGCTGTTGGTGATGACCACCTCCCGGGCTTTCTCCTCCCCGAGGTAGGCGAATTCCTTCAGCATCTCTTCGGTGGTGCGCAGGAACAGCGGCGGCTGCTCATCTGCATCCTTGAAACCCTTTCCGGTCATGATGATCCGGCGGTAGATCTCGTCCTTCGGATCCAGAAAATGTACGTCGCAGGTGGCCACCACGGGCTTGCCATACTGCTCGCCCAGGGCTACGATGCGGCGGTTGAACTCCCGGAGCTCGTCCACCGTTTTGGGATCCTCGGGATCCCTGGTCCAATGCATGTTGTTGCCCAGGGGCTGGATCTCGAGGTAGTCATAGAAATCCACCAGGGCAGCCAGCTCCTGGGAGGAAGCGCCGCGCAGAATGGCGCGGTAAAGCTCACCGGCCTCGCAGGCAGAGCCGATGATCAGTCCTTCCCGGTACTTTGCCAGGATGCTCTTGGGAATCCTGGGCCGCCGGGCAAAATAGTTCAGATGGGACCAGGATACCAGCCGGTACAGATTCACGCGGCCTACATCGTTCTTTGCGATCAGGATCACATGATAGGTCGGCAGCTTTTTGATCTGGTCCTCAGAAGAATGCCCAAGTTCGTTCAACGCGCTCAGATCGCAGATGTCCCGCTCCTGAAGCATTTCCACAAATTTCTCATAGATATGGGCCGTGCACTCTGCATCATCCACCGCACGGTGATGATGACCCAGCGGGACATTCAGGGCTTTGGCCACGTTGTCGAGCTTGAACCGGCCGAGCTGCGGGAGAAGCACCCGGGCAAGCGCAACGGTATCCACATAGGTATAGTGGAAGGGAAGCCCGAGAATCCGGCAGTTCTCCTCAATGAAGCTCACGTCAAAGGACGCGTTGTGGGCAACGAGAACGGCTCCCTCGCAGAACTGCAGGAACTGAGGCAGTACCTCCTCGATCGGAGGCGCATCCGCCACCATGCCGTCGTTGATGCTGGTGAGCTGCTCGATCCGGAACGGGATCGGCACCTTCGGATTAACAAAGGTGCTGAACCGGTCGGTGACCCTGCCGTTTTCCACCAGCACGGCACCGATCTCGATGATCCGGTCGTTCATCGGAGAAAAGCCGGTAGTCTCCAGGTCGAATACCACGGCTCTGCCGGTGACCGGCTCTGAATGAGCATTCATGGCGATATCTCTGGAATCGTCCACGAGATACCCCTCGCAGCCGTACAGCAGTTTCAGGTCCGAGCCTTTCGGGAGACTGTGGGAAGCCTCGGTAAAGGCCTGCACGACGCCGTGGTCGGTAATGGCGATGGCCTCATGTCCCCAGGCCGCAGCCCGGGCGATGATGTCGCTCACGTCGGACACACCGTCCATGTCACTCATCTTTGTGTGGCAGTGCAGCTCGACACGCTTCTCCGGCCAGGTGTCCATTCTGGGCACACGGAAATCGGCGATCTTCTTGATCCCCGCCACGGAGCCGATGGTCAGCTGACTGTCGAAACGGTCGATGTTGGTCACACCGCGTACCTTGACGAAAAGGCCGGTCTTCAATGCTGCCTTCAGCTCATCCAGATTTTCATTGCGCATGAAGATCTTCACGACGATGGTGTCTGTAAAATCGGTGACCTCCATCATCACGATCGTCTTCTCTCCGCGGATCTCGCGGTAGTCCAGGCTCAGGATCTGGCCGCGGATGGTCACTTCGCCCATCTCGTCGATGATCTGCTCAAGGGGAATCGCATCCTCCTCGAAATCACGTCCGTAGATCACATCGGGATTGTCGCTGCGTCTGATGCCGGCCTGACGGAACTGATCGCGCTCACGGCGCAGCGACGCCTCTCCTCCGGCTCTGCCGCCCGATCTCCATCCTCCGCCGGCGGCTGCCATATTTCCGCTGCCTTTTCTGCCGCCTGCATTTCCGGTTCCGGCCCCTGCTTTTCCGGCATTTCCCGCGCCGTTTCCGGCTCCTCTGCCTGCTCCGCTTCCGCCGCTTCCGGTACCCCGGTCTGCTCCGCTTCCGCCGCTTCCGGCTCCCGGGCCTCCTCCGTTTCCGCCGGTCCCGGCACTGCCGTTTCCGGCTCCCTGGCCGGAGGCTAACGCCTGAGCGCGGCCGCTGCCGTTTCCGCCCTGCTTCACGGAAGAAGCATCCAGGTACTCATCGCTGTTCACGTCCCGTCCTTCCAGCGCACGCACGCGCCTGGAGATCTGGGCAACCTCCTGTTCCAGCCGGATCTGCGCGAACCGCCGGTTCTCGCTCTCCTCAGGTTCTTCCATCTCCACCTGTATCTTCAGGTCCACGCCGCAGCGCTCGCAGAAGATCTTCTCCAGGATACGCACCAGTTCCTCCTTGTGGGAGGTGAACACACAGGTGTCCGGCAGTACCATATGCAGCGAATCGTCGTCTGTGAACTCACTTTTTGCATCCTTGAAAATATTGTACAGAAAGATATTGTAATCGCGCAGCTCCTCCAGGATGCTGTCGCGGTACATCTGCATCAGATTGCGGGCAGTATAGACCGAAGAGAGGTGAAAGCGTTCGATCACTTTCACCTCTACGTTTGAATCCGAAAAGATCTGGCTGCGCACGGCTTTCTCCAGGGCGGTGATCATCCGCCTGGGGATCAGTCTGGGCGCTTCCAGATAGATATTCATTTTTGTACGGCTCGGCGTCATGGCAATGCGCGCGATCACAGCATCTGAAAGCAGATCCTGCAGCTCGCCATCAAGCACCAGGTCGTGAAATACTTCCGGAAACAATTTCTTACTCATCAGCCCTCCCAGTGCTCCAGCTCCCAGCGCAGTGCATCCAGCAGCTGATCTTCCGGCAGGGTGCGGATGATCTCGCCCTTTTTCATCAGAAGTCCGCTTCCCTTTCCGCCGGCAATGCCTAAGTCAGCTTCCTTTGCTTCACCGGGCCCGTTCACCACGCAGCCCATCACCGCTACCTTCAGGTTCAGCGGCATATCCTTCACCATCTCTTCCACTTTGGAAGCCAGTCCGATCAGATCGATCTGCGTGCGTCCGCAGGTGGGACAGGACACCACTTCCACACCGCCGCTGCGCAGGCCGAGGGTCCGCAGGATCAGCTTCGCGCTGCGCACTTCCTCCAGCGGATCGCCGGTGAGGGACACGCGGATCGTATCTCCGATCCCTTTGGAGAGGATCAGCGCCAGTCCGATGGAGGACTTGATGTTCCCGGCATACACGCTGCCGGCCTCTGTGATACCCACATGCAGCGGATGATCTGTCTTTTCCGCGATCCGTTCATGGGCTTTTGCGCACATCAGCACATTGGAGGACTTGATGCTGATCACCAGGTTCTCATAGCCCATATCCTCGATCATCCCCACCTTCGCAAGAGCGGATTCCACGATTCCCTCAGCGGTGACGCCCTGATATTTTTCGATCAAATCCTTCTCGAGTGAGCCGGAATTTACGCCCACCCGGATCGGGATGCCGCGCTCTTTCGCCGCGTCCACTACAGCCCGCACCCGGTCGGCGGAACCGATGTTGCCCGGATTGATTCGGATCTTGTCGGCGCCGTTCTCGATCGCAGCGATCGCCAGCCGGTAGTCAAAATGAATGTCCGCTACCAGTGGGATCCCGATCTGCTTCTTGATCTCGGAAAGAGCCAGTGCGGCTTTTTCGTCCGGCACGGCACAGCGGATGATCTCACATCCTGCCTTCGCAAGCGCATTGATCTGGGCTACTGTCGCGGCCACGTCATCCGTACGGGTATTGGTCATGGACTGAATACGGATCGGGCTGCCTCCGCCCAAGAGGCAGCCGCCCACATTGACGGTCCGTGTATGTTCACGTGTGATCATGTTCCATTATCCTCTTACACTATCCGCTGCATCTTCCGTTTTCCGGCAGATGCATTTCTGTCTATGCACATACATTTTCTGCTGCTTCTGCATAAGCATATCCGTCTCTTCTGATGCAGCGGAGCATTTCTGTCTTTTCTTTGTTTATTCCTCTGCCGGCTCGGCGGGCACGAAGACTCTGCTCTTGCGCGGGTCGACTTCCTGGGGAACTGCCTTGACGGCCTCCTCACAGAAGGTATCCTGGGCGCAAAGAAGCACTTTGCCGCGCCGGTCGATACGCTCGTATACGTTATCCGCAGTAAGTTCGCGGGCTTTCATGGTATCCGCCAGCTGCACATCCAGGATGTGGCGCACCTGCTCCTTCAGGTCGGGATCATTCACGGGGAAGAGAATCTCCACGCGCTTGTCCAGATTCCTGGGCATCCAGTCTGCGCTCGCCATGTAGAACTCTTCGTCACTTCCGTTGAGGAAGTAGAAGATCCGGGCATGCTCCAGGAAATTGCCTACGATGGAGCGCACCGAGATGTTCTCGCTCACGCCGGGGATACCGGTACGCAGGCAGCAGATGCCGCGCACGATCAGCTCGATCTTCACGCCTGCCGTACTGGCTTCATAAAGAGCCGCGATGATCTCCTGGTCGCACAGGGAATTCATCTTTGCGATGATATGGGCCGGTTCCCCCTTGCGGGCATGGTCGGCTTCTCTGCGGATCAGGTAGAGGAAGCGGCGGCGCAGCCAGATCGGGGCGATGGCCAGATAGTTCCAGCTCTTCGGCTCGGAATAACCGGAAAGCATATTGAACACAGCGGTAGCGTCCTCACCGATCGCGTCATCGCAGGTAAGGATACCGCAGTCGGTATAGAGCTTGGCTGTGGAATCGTTGTAGTTGCCGGTGCCCAGATGCACATAGCGGCGGATGCCGTCTTCTTCGCGGCGGACCACCATGGTGATCTTGCTGTGGGTCTTCAGGCCGACCAGGCCGTAGATCACATGGCAGCCGGCTTTCTCAAGCATCTTCGCCCAGATGATGTTGTTTTCCTCATCGAAACGGGCTTTCAGTTCCACCAGCACCGACACCTGCTTTCCGTTCTCCGCCGCCTGGGCCAGTGCCGCCACGATGGGCGAATGTCCGCTGACACGGTACAGCGTCTGCTTGATGGCCAGGACCTGCGGGTCGACGGCTGCCTTCTGCACGAACTGTACGACCGGGTCAAAGGTCATGTACGGATGATGCAGCAGGATGTCGTGTTTGCGGATGGCCGCGAACAGATCAGGCTCGCCGATCAGACCGGGCACAGGCTGCGGCGTGTAGGGAGCCGTCTTGAGCTTTTCGGTCCCCTCGAGGCCGTAGAACTTCATCAGGAAGGTGAGATCCAGCGGACCGCTGATGCGGTAGATATCCTCTTCCTGGACCTCGAACTCTTTCCGGAGGATCTTCAGCAGCTTCTCATTCATGCCGTCCTCGATCTCCAGACGGATGACCTCGCCCCACTGGCGCTGCTTCAGCTGCTTCTGGATCTCTTTCAGAAGGTCGGCAGCTTCCTCCTCATCGAAGGAGAGGTCGGCGTTGCGCATGATCCGGTAGGGATGAGCGCAGATCACGTCGTATCCCGAGAACAGGGAACCGATATTGCGCTCGATCATCTCCTCCAGAAGGATGGCGCGGCGCACACCGTCGCCCTCGTCGGGAAGTTCAATGATCCTGGGAAGCACGGAAGGCACCTGGACCGTGGCAAACTGCGCTTTTTTGCGGTCCTTGCTCTTCTGCTTCTCCTTATCCTTGTCTTTCTCCTTCTCCCTTTCTTTCTCCCTTTCCTTCTCCATCTCCTTCTCGATGTATTTCGCGTTCTCAGAGTCGCCTCTGTAGGAGATCAGAGCGCCGATATTGAGGCTCTTGTTGCGCACCAGCGGGAAAGGTCTTGCGGAATCCATCGCCATCGGTGTGAGCACCGGGTACACATTCTCTTCAAAATAAGAGTCTGTAAACGCTGCCTGGGAGGGAGTAAGCTCCTCGTGGCTGGTCACCAGTTCCAGTTTCTGGGACTTCAGGCTCGGCAGAAGGGACCGGTTGTAGGTGGAATACTGCTGGGCGACCAGCTTATGCGCCTTCGGAGAGATCTCCCGCAGCTGGTCGGCCGCGGTCATGCCCGCGATATCTTTCTTCGTGTATTTTGCGTGCACCATGTCCTTCAGGGAGGCTACACGCACCATGAAAAACTCATCCAGGTTGGACGCCGTGATTCCGAGGAATTTCAGACGCTCGAACAGAGGATTCTCGCGGTCGCGGGCTTCCTCCAGGATACGGATATTGAAATCCATCCAGCTCAGCTCCCGGTTCGTATAATACGCCGGATCGAGGTAATCCACGGTCTGTGCTTCCGCCGGAGCGGCTTCCTTATCCGCCGTTTTCATTATGCTCTTTGCCGCTTCTTTTTCCGCAGCTTTCGCCATGCTTTTTGCTGCTTCTTTTTCCGCCGCTTTGGCTGCACTCTTTGCAGCAGTCTTCTCGGTCACCTTGGCTGCACTCTTAGTGCTTCCCTTCGAGGAACCTTTTCCGGTCTCCTTTGCGGCAGCCTTCACCGCGTTTTTTGCATTCTCTTTTATCTTATCCTGATCGCTCATCACTTATATCCCTTTTTCTGCTTGATCACCGGGTGAACACTGAATACTTCCTCAAAGAAGGCTGCCCGTTCCTGCAGCGTTAACTTCTCGAGACTCAGGTCCTCATTGGTCTCAACACTGATCACCAGTCTGTTTTCCTTCAAGGCCACCGACGCTCCGCTGCATTTCTGCTTGTGGCTGCGGTCCAGTGCATTGGCCACGCGCAGGATCGCGGTCAGCTTCGCGATCAGCAGGTACTCATTCCTGTCCAAGGGATCCAGTGAGGAGATCTTGCTGAAATACTGGAAAGGAGCCGTGTTGTACTTCACCACATTTGCAATGATGCGGCGCTCATCATGGGACAGACCGATGATCTCGGTGGCCATGATGATGTTGTAGGCACATTCGGATACGTTCGCCAGGCTGATGTATTTGCCGCAGTTGTGAAGGATCACGGAGATCTGCAGGAGCAGACGCTCCCTCTTCGTCATGCCATGGATCTTCTTCATCCGGTCGAAGATCAGCACGGAAAGCTCCTCCATGTTGCGGATGTGGGCCTGGTTGCATTTATAGCGCTTCGCGATGTTGCGGGACGCCGCGATAATGTCCTCGTCAAAGTTGTGGCGCGGTTTGATCAGCTTGTTTGCCACTCCGAAGTCATAGCACAGGCCGTCGCAGATGGTCACATCCATCAGCCACAGTGTCTGGGCTCCGGTATGGTCGAGCAGGCTCCGGCAGAAGATCAGGGACTGGATCACATGCTGTGCCGAATCGGGAGCCATCTCATATTTCTCGGTGATCTCATCCGGGCGCAGCGTGATCGCCTGTTCGTACATGCTCCGGAATACATCTGCATCGATATGGAACACATCACCGGTGACGGCCTCCTGGCCGCTGGCGATATTGTCGTACTGCCTGCGCAGCATATCTTCCAGATCCTGATCCACCACGATCAGGTTGTAGATGGGACGCTCCTTCTGGTACAGCTTTCCGAAGCCGGCCAGCTCATGCTCAAGCAGCTCCGTCAGCATGCTCTCATAGTGACGGCTGTTCTTCGCCGCGGGAAGATAGATCTCCCTGGAGCTGATCTTTCCCATGCGGATGTTCTGGGTGGTGAACAGCTTATCCTTGTCGAATACCGAGATCTGCATGCTGCTGCCGCCGATATCCACGATCGCGGTTCCTTTCTGGATGATCTCCTCAAAGGATGAGCTCTCGCATGCAATGGACTTGTAGTCCAGGAACCTCTGCTCAGAGTTGCTGATGATGTCGATGATCAGCCCGGTCTGCTTTTCAATGTAATCCCGCACCAGAAGTCCGGTACGGATCTCACGCAGCGCACTGGTGGCACAGACTTTGTAGCCGTCCACGCTGTAGCTGTCCATGATGCTCTTGAATTCCTTCAGCACCGTTACCAGCTCCTGCACCTTCTCCGCATCCAGAATGCCCTCGCTGTAGGCGTCCACGCCGAGGTTGATGCTGGCGCTGATGCAGTCAATCTCTCTCATTTCCGCACGTGCTGCCAGTTCATACACGCGCATCTGTGTTTCGGCCGACCCGATCACGATCGCCGCAAATGTTTTCATAATTTTCGTCCCGTCTTTCAAATATTTCTGGTCCCTGCCAGATAATCGATAAACTGCTGTGCTGTCCTCCCGGACAGTCCTCCGTGCTGCAATTCCCAGGCGTTAGCAGCCAGAAGAAGCTCATCCTCCGGCATCGTGATGCCGTGGCGGGATGCGAGCACCCGCACGATCTGCTGGAACTGCTTCTTATCGGGCGATCCGAAGTAGATCGTCACGCCGAAGCGGTACACCAGAGACAGCTTCTCCTGCACTGTGTCGGAGGTGTGCATGTCGACCCGGATGTCCTCCTTGTCGGAATAGTTCTCCCGGATCAGGTGCCGGCGGTTGGACGTTGCGTAGATCAGAATGTTGTCCGGTTTCTTCTCCAGTCCGCCCTCGATCACTGCCTTCAGATATTTGTATTCCGTCTCGAAGTCTTCGAAGGACAGATCATCCATATACAGGATGAACCGGTAATTGCGGTTTTTTATCTGCCCGATCACATCGTTCAGATCGCGGAACTGATGGCGGTATACCTCGATAATGCGCAGGCCCTGGTCGTAATAGCGATTCAAGATCCCCTTGATGCTCGATGACTTTCCCGTACCGGCATCGCCGTAGAGCAGACAGTTGTTGGCGCTCCGTCCGGCTACAAAGGCCTCCGTGTTCTCGATCAGCTTCTTCTTGGCCGTTTCATAGCCTACCAGATCCTCCAGCTGCACGTGGGCGATGTTCGTGATGGGTACGACCTCGGGATGGTCCGCTCCCTCCGGATGGCTGATGCGGAAGGCTTTGTGCAGGCCGAATTTGCCTACTCCGAAATCCCGGTAGAATCCGGTGATCTCCCCGAGAAACTCCTGCGGGTCCCGGCAGGCCGAAAGCGACACGGACAGCTCCATGATGCGGTCCCGGATCCGGCGGTTGAAGGTCTTCCGGTCGCCCTGGGTAGCGGTAAAATCCTGAATCAGGGGATACACGGAAAGCCCCGTGAGTTCTTCCAGATCGTCGAAGGTCCATGCAAAGAGCTCCATCAATACCGCATAGTCCTGCAGGGCGACCTTCTCGATGCCGCCGCCGACTGCCCCGCGGATCTCACAGGCACGGCTGTAGGCGTTCTCATGATATGCCAGATAATAGGTCAGATAACAATGCCACAGATTTCCCGAAAAGCCATGCTCTTCACACAGTGTCACCAGGTCATGCATCCGCTCCAGAAGCTCATCCGCCAGGCTCTGTTCCTGTCCGGGATGATTCTCATCTGCCTGCTCTGTTGCCGGCATCAGAACGGCTCGTTCCCGCAGATGCAGCATCTGTTCCAGCAAAGTGCCCGGCTTCGGGCGGTACAGGATCAACCGGTTCCACGAACGATCACACATCCGCTGTTTACCTCCAAAATTCCCCAAAAAACGAAAAAACAACTCCTCTTATTTTAATGCAAGCACATGAGCCTGTCAAATAGGACAGACCTGTTTTGAAAGGGACAGGGCGGTTCCTGACACGCCGCAGAAGCGGGAAGAGCCCGGAAACGTTCCGATTGGGCAGTACTTGCGCGAAGCAGATGGGATCAGGCCGGATAATTTCCCAGAATCTTCATGTTTGACGCGTCCATGCGGATGCCGCGCAGAGCATTGCGCACGCTGCTGTCGTTGAGATTGCCCTCAAAGTCCACAAAGAACCGGTATTCCCAGTTCCGTCCCGGGATGGGGCGGGATTCGATGAGGGACATATTCAGATCATTGTAGATGATATGTGACAGGATGTTGTACAGAGACCCGCTGGAGTGTTTTCCTTCGAAACAGATGCTGATCTTGTTGGAGCCCTTCAGGAAGATCCTCTGGTTGGTGGCGATGATAAAACGGGTGGAATTCGCCTCGTTGTGATAAATATGCTCCGCCAGAATCTCCAGCCCAAATCTTTCCGCAGCAAAGGCGCTGCCGATGGCCGCATGGGACCGGATGCCTTCCTGAGCGACCTTACGGGCTGCCAGGGCGGTGTTGTCATAAGGTACGGCGCTCCACCCGGGATGGCTTTCCAGGAACTGGTCACACTGGGAAAGAGCCTGCTGGTGGGAATAGACCGTATCGATCTCCTCCAGCGCGGTGCCGGGAAGGCCCATCAGCACATGCTCGCACTTGATCACCTGCTGTCCTACGATATAGTTTTCAAAATCCACGAGCAGGTCAAAGTTGTCCGCTACGATCCCGGCGGTGGAATTCTCGATGGGCAGCACAGCATAATCGGCTGCACCGTCGGCGATGGCTTCCATGGCATCCCGGAATTTACGCACATGGAATCCGTTCACGTCATCCCCGAAAAAGCGGCACATGGCGGCGTGGCTGTAGGCTCCCTCCGTCCCCTGGAATACGACTCTCGGCTTCTCACCCTCGCTCAGGCTGTCCACCTGGATGAAGGGAAGCTTCCCGGTGGCTCCCGCCTCCTGTGCCAGCTGATACTGGCGTTTCCGCTCCAGGGAGAGCACCTGTGCGTACAAGTCCCGCACAAAATGGCGGTTCTGCTTCGTGGATGCCTCCTCCATCAGGCCGGAGATCTTCTTTTCCTCCCGCTCCCGGTTGTAGATGCGGTCGCCGCTGCGAATCTTTTCCCGGGAGATCTGCTCACTCAGACTCATTCTCTTCTCAAACAGAGCTACGATCTCCTTGTCGATCGCATCCACCTGCATCCGCATTTCCTTCAACTGATCCATTTTTTAAAACCTCACTGCTCAGACGCTGTTTTCCGATTATCTCCGATTATCATGGAATAATCGAAATATTTACAGATGTATTTAAGAAAAATATTCCTTCACTTCCGCCAGGAATGACAGGGACCCGAAAGCGGCGATCACATCTTCTTCCCCCGCCGCTGCTTCAGCCATTGACAGGGCTGCCGGGATATCCTCTCCGACCGTGGTGACATCCTTCCCGGGGCAGATCCTCTCTATTGCGCGCGTCAGCTCTCCGGCGGGCAGCGCTCTGGGATTCCCCGGCGTCTGGATGGTGAAGATCCGGTCGGCCGCGGGAGCTGTGATCCGGATCACTTTTTCATATTCCTTGTCGGCAAAGATCCCGAACACATAGAGGATCCTGCGGCCTGGGAAGAAGGCCTTCAGGGAGTCCATCAGCTGCCACGCGGCATCCGGATTGTGAGCTCCGTCCATCACGGCCCAGGCGTTTCCGGTCCCGGCACCTCCTTTTCGTAGGATCTCAAACCTGCCGGGCCACTTTGTCTCCGCAAATCCTTTCTGCAGGGATTCCTCGGAAATGTTCCAGCCAAGAGCACGCAGCTCGTCTGCCGCTTCCAGTGCCAGCGCGGCGTTTCGCAGCTGATAGGTACCAAGAAGCGGAATCGTGATACGTTCATGGCTCTTATAGGCAAAGGTCTGCCCGGACACATCCCTGGCCAGCAGACGGATCCCGGAAGGATCCACGAAACGGATCTGCGCCATGTTCTGCGCCGCTCTCTCCCGGAGCACATTTTCCACTCCGGCGTCCTGTGCGTCACTCACCGCCGGGACCTTCCGCTTCATGATTCCGGATTTGACAAAGGCGATCTTCTCCAGCGTATCGCCCAGGAATTCCATATGATCCAGACTTATGGAAGCGAACATCTCCAGCACGGTGGTCTTCACCACATTGGTGGCGTCCTCTGCGCCTCCCATTCCCACTTCCAGCAGCACCAGGTCGCATTTCTGATCCGTAAAGTAAAGGAAGGACAGGGCCGTCTCGACTTCAAAGATGGTAGGCAGCGGTTTAGACGCGCGTTCCAGTCTTCCGATCGCCTCCGCGATGACCGACACATATTCCGCGACCTTCTCCTTCGGGATCCACTGCCCGTTCACCCGGATCTTCTCCTCATAGGCAAATACTGAGGGTGAAATATACCGCCCTACAAGGTACCCTGCCTCCTGCAGCGTCTGCTCCAGGAATGCCATGGCGGAACCCTTTCCGTTCGTTCCCGCAATATGTACGAATTTCAGACGATCCTGGGGATCGCCAAGCTCCGCCAGCAGGCAGCGCACACTCTCCAGACCAAGCAGGTTTCCTTTTGCCTCGATGCCTGCAAGGTAAGCGCGGGCCTGCTCATAGTTCATTTTCATGATGTTCCTCTTTTCTTTTTCCTTTTTCTGTCCGGGATCTCCGTCGTGGAACAGATTCTCCCCCTGAAAACGAGAGCTCTCCAGGGAACCAAGATCTCCCCCGGGAACCGAGATCTCTCCCGGGAATCGAGATCTCCCCCGGAAAAAAAATCTCTCCTGGAAATCTTCTTTTCCGCGAGCTGCGCATCCTGCCGGATGCTTTTTTCTCATAGGAAATTCGATGGAATTTCCCCGTATGAGATAAGAAAATGCCGTACCGGCTGCCGCGGCTTACTGCCCGGCCTGATCCGATACGGCATTTCAGGTGTTTACTGATCAGTTGTTTACTGATCAGTGTGAAAGTCTTCTCTCTTTTCCGTCATGCGGAAGCCATGCTTTTTACGCTGCCGGCTTTCTCTGCCGGGCGGTAGGTGACTACATGTCTGCGCAGGAAGGATGTGACCGGGCTGAAATACAGGCAGCAGACCAGCACACAGTACACCGGCGTCATTGCAGCGAACTGCAGTGCGCGGGTCGGCAGGATCGCCCAGAAATTATACCCGAGAAACAGCACCAGACCTGCGTAAGTGAAACCCATTGTACAGACGACCGATGTGATGACCACAGAGAGGCTGAGCATGGTGATCTTTCGCACCTTGCTGCCCGTGACATAACGCAGCATCAGTGCGGGGATCACTCCCCAAAGAATGGAAGCCACTGTGATCAAAGGGTTGGGTGCATATCCCTGCATAAAGGAACCCAGCAGGTCCGCCAGTCCACCGACGAAGCCGCCGCCCACGGGACCGAACCACAGTCCTGCCATCACCGTCACCACACTGCCGAGGGTGAACCGGGCAAATCCCAGATCCACGCGGATGACTCTTGCAAGCACAATGACCATCGCTGTAAGCACGCCAAGAATACACAGAACACTCGTGTTCTTCAGAATACTTAAGCCATTATTTTTTTGCATGAAAAAACACCTCCATAATATTAAAGGAGAAACAGTTACCCGTGCAGAACCTGCACACTACGAAACCGAAAGGGAATCCTCCGGCCGTCATAAATAATATTCGCCCCTCATTATGAGATGTCTCACATAACGGTAGCAACGGGTGCGAAAACAGCATCGCAAGTCCTTACTTCTTTTTGGACTTTTCGGTTCAGGGCGACTCCCCAGCCGCTGACAACTTAACGCGCCGTTTCCTACTTCGCTATTAAATATGATATCCGTATTATAGCAGATATATCTCCGGTTGCAAGTATATGTAGGAACATCTTTCATGAAAAATATATGAATTTCTATCCCCCTATGGGGCTTATGGATACTTTATGCATATCTGCAGCAGAGTGATTCTTCTGTCCGATGGGGTGATCGCTGCGGACAGCCCTGCAGGGAAGATCCTGCGAGACAAAAAGCTTCCGGAAGGAAACCGGATGGAGCTTCCTCTCCGTTTCTGTCAGGACTGAACTTTCGAAGCGGTTACAACAAGATCGTTTTTTTATTGCATTCTCCGTTCAAATCGTATATGATACTTCCGACACAGCTGATAGGAACTGTCCGAAAATCATCCGGTCAGGGCCTTCGACAACGTACCGGGCTTTTCATGCCCGTACATATGCATTTATTAAATGGAGGTATTGCCATTCATGAGACATCTGATGAGTCCGATGGATTTCTCTGTCGAAGAACTGGATCATCTGCTGGATCTTGCAAATGATATCGAGGCGAATCCCGAAAAATACGCACATGCCTGTGCAGGAAAAAAACTTGCCACACTTTTTTATGAACCAAGTACCCGTACCCGTCTCAGTTTCGAAGCTGCTATGTTGAATCTGGGAGGAAGCGTACTTGGTTTTTCTTCGGCCGATTCCAGCTCCGCAGCCAAGGGCGAGAGCGTGGCTGACACCATCCGCGTGATCTCCTGCTATGCCGATATCGCTGCCATGCGTCATCCAAAAGAAGGCGCGCCGCGTGTGGCTTCCCTGAATTCCGGGATCCCCGTGATCAACGCAGGCGACGGCGGACACCAGCATCCCACCCAGACTCTCACTGACCTGCTGACGATCCGTTCACTGAAAGGACGCCTCGGAAATATTACGATCGGTCTGTGCGGCGACCTGAAATTCGGACGCACGGTCCATTCCCTGATCGGTGCGCTGATCCGCTATCCGAATGTGAAGTTTGTGCTCATCTCCCCTGAGGAGCTGCGCATCCCGGACTACGTGCGCGATGATGTGCTGATCAAAAACAATCAGGAATTCAAGGAAGTGATCCGCCTGGAAGACGCTCTCCCCGAACTGGACATTCTGTACATGACCCGTGTCCAGCGTGAGCGCTTCTTCAATGAAGAAGATTATGTGCGGATGAAGGATTTCTACATCCTGGATTCCCAGAAAATGGAGCTTGCTCCGAAGGATATGATGGTGCTTCATCCCCTTCCCCGCGTGAATGAGATCTCCGTGGAAGTGGATAATGATCCCCGTGCCGCCTACTTCAAACAGGCTCAGTACGGTGTATACGTGCGCATGGCGTTGATTCTCACACTGCTGGAGGTGAAAGTATGCTGAATGTAGGAAAGCTGAATGAAGGCGTTGTCCTGGATCACATCGCCGCCGGCAAGTCCATGGACATCTATAAGTATCTGAAGCTCGACAAGATGGACTGCTGTGTTGCCATTATTAAGAATGCCCGCAGCAACAAGATGGGACGCAAGGATATCATCAAGGTCGAATGCCCTATCGAGGATCTCAATCTGGATGTACTCGGTTACATTGATCACACCATCACCGTGAATATCATCAAGGACGGTGAGATCGTGGAGAAGAAGGTGCTTTCCCTGCCCCACCGCCTTGTCAACATCATCCACTGCAAAAATCCGCGGTGCATCACCAGCGTCGAGCAGGGTCTCGACCATGTCTTCTTCCTGGCGGATGAAGAGAAAGAGATCTATCGCTGCCTGTACTGCGAAGAGCGGTACCGCGCGAACCGGAAGAAAAAATAAACGGACGCACAGATAAACGGACGTAAACTGATAAACGGACGGCATTTGCGCGGAATGCAACAAACACTAAGGCTCATCAAACACTTGAGCTCATCAAACACTTGAGCTCAACAATCACTAAGGCTCCGAGGGATCTGCGTATAAACGGTACGCTCTTCCCCCGGAGCCTTATATGGTTTCTTTTTCCTTCGCCGCGCGGGCAAGCCGGACAAGCCGATGCGGGCGTCTACCATTTGCTTTTTCTCTTTTTCCTTCGCCGCTCTGACAAGCCGGAAAGCCGATGCGGGCGTCTACCATTCGCTTTTTCTCTTTTTCCTTCGCCGCTCTGACAAGCCGGGAAGCCGATGCGGGCGTCTACCATTCGCTTTTTCTCTTTTTCCTTCGCCGCCCCGGCAAGCCGTGCAAGCAGTATGACTGACAGCAGTTTACCCGGCTAGCCGGGCAAGCAGTATGACTGACAGCAGTTTACCGGGCAAGCAGTATACCGGGCAAGCAGTATACCCGGCAAGCAGTATGACTGACAGCGGTATACCCGGCAAGCGGTATACCTGGCAGCGGTACAGGCCATGTCGAACAGAAATAACCAGCGTGTGCCTCTCCTATCTGCTTGCTATCTCTCTTTCGGCGCGCCGATTCTTTCATACTTCACGAACCGGTACTCCAGATCAAAGTAAGTCTGCTCATCGCTGTCTGCGGTGATCTCCCATTCCGGATCCGCGTCGAGGTTCGGAAACCAGGTGTCGGCCTGATAGCTGTGATCGATCCTGGTGACATGTGCGACATTGCAGTAGGGAAGAAGTTCCCGGTACACGGCTCCGCCGCCGATCACATAGATATCCTCATCCGGATACTTTTTGAGTTCTTCCATCAATGCTTCCATATCATGGCAGACGATGGCCTCTCCCGCCCGATAATCCTTCTTCCCGGTGAGGACGATGTTGACTCTTCTCGGAAGCGGCTTCCCGCCGGGGAAGCTCTCCAGCGTCTTTCTGCCCATCACGACCACTTTTCCGGTCGTCTCCTGACGGAACCATTTCATATCTGCGGGAATGCTTACCAGAAGCTTGTTCTTATATCCGATCGCCCAGTTGCGATCTGCGGCTACGATCAAATTCATCTTTATTTCCCCCTGTCCCATACATCAGATCGCTACGGGTATATCTTTTACCTGCGGTCCGGTCTGATAGTTCTCGACGTGCAGGTGGTCGGTCGTGAATGCGTAGAAATCGGTCACGGACGGGTCGAGGGTCACCTGCGGCGCCGGATAGGTCTCCCGCCCGATCAGTTCCTTTATGATCGGCACATGCCGGTCGTAGATGTGGGCGTCGGCGATCATATGCACCAGTTCGCCGCATTCCATGCCGCTCACCTGTGCGAACATCATGAGCAGTATTGCGTACTGGGCAGGGTTCCAGGAACCTCCGGCTGTCAGCACGTCCTGGGAACGCTGATTGAGCACGGCGTTCAGGGTGAGCCGTTCATGTCCGGGCTTTCTGGTGACATTGAAGGTCATGGAATACGCGCAGGGATAGAGTGCCATCTCGGACAGATCGCTGTGAACATAGAGGCTGGTCATGATTCTGCGGCTGTAGGGGTTTACCCGGAGATCGTAGAGTACCCGGTCCACCTGGTCCATCCACCAGGTCTGATCTGCTTCATTGAACAGTACGTGTTCCTTCTGAAGCTCACTCTGGGTCCTGATCCAGGCACTGCAGGCGGCATGATCCCCTTCGAAACCGAAACGCGGGATCTTGTTCATATGGAACAGTGCACATGCCTCTTCCTCTTTCACGCCGCGGTAAGCATGCTTTACGCCCAGCTGATAGCCGTAGGCTTTTCCGATAGACCCGTTTTCATCAGCCCACTCATCCCAGATATGGCTGCCCAGTTCATGAATGTTGCTGGACTTTTTCTGCCAGATCCACAGGATCTCATCCATACAGCTCTTCAGGGCTGTCCTGCGGTAGGTAATGACAGGGAATTCTTTCGAAAGATCATAACGGTTGACCACGCCGAACTGCTTGATGGTATAGGCTTTCTCTCCGTCCGGCCAGTGTGGACGCACCAGCTCTCCTTTTGTATCGCATCCTTCCGTCAGAATGTTCAGACACATTTCACGGAACACTTTATCTGCATAACTCATGGTATTCTCTCCTTTATTCACAGGAATGCCGCCCGGCAGTTTAATATTGAAGCTTGACGAGGGATGCGTCCTCCGCAAATCCCGCTGCATTGTACAGGAACAGCACATCGGTATAATTTCCCTGCTCCATATACTCTGACAGGCTCTGGCTGAAGTAGCGGATGTCCACAAGGTCCAGTTCATCGAACTGATCCAGAAGGAACGGGGTAAAGCAATGTGCATAGGAATCCTTGATCATCAGCAGCCGTCTGCCTGTATTCGCGTTTGTGGAGATCTCCACCAACGCATAATTGCCTCCGAGGAACACTGCATATTTGTCGCGGGTCTCCAGATAATCGGTCTGCAAATACTCGGTGCGGATATCCTGGGACTGATTATAGCGCAGTTCGCATTCCACTGCCGGACGGTCCGTGCGCTCCCAGGCTTCGATGCTGTCATAGACCCCGCTGCTGCCGATCCGGGCGGCCACCGTTCCCTCGAAGGTGTCGGTCAGGATCTTTCTGTGCCAGGAGGAGATGCTGCTGATCTCAAGGCCCTTTTTCTGGGCCAGCTCCTGATAAGCCAGGAATGAACCGTAGGTGGTCCAGTGATGGTCTGTACGATAGTAAAGCTGCTGGCCGGAGCTCTGCGCCGCCTTGCGCAGCACATCGGATACGCCGATCCAAACGCCCTTCGGAAGCGAGGTCTCGATCCGCGCCAGATACTCTTCTTCATCATACGGATCTGCGAAGGGAGGAAGCTTTTCTTTGAGGATATCCACTGCATTGGGCACAACCATGACCGCCACATGTTCCGTACCGTACCGACTTGCTGCCTGCGCTGCAAAATTTTTGAGATGCTCTACGTTCTCCAGCGCATGCCCTGTGGTAAAGGTATCGGTGTGCTTTTCGATCAGGTAGCCGTCTTTTCCGAGATATACATCATGGATGTCCTTTTTCTGCACAAGTTTTTCAACAGCGGAGCGCAGTGCGATCCACTGATCCCGCAGAACGAACTGATCGGTGAGGCTGTCCTCATAATCCTTCTCAAAGCTGCCGGAAAGAATGGTGGAAACAGTGGGCGCCGGCCTGGTGGCAAGCACCCTGTTCTCCCGCTCGGAGAAGCTCCTCTGCGGTTTCAGGATCGTTGCTATGGTAAATCCGAAGATCAGGAGCAGGAACAGAGTGATCACGTTCCACGACTGATGATTATTCATGTCGCACCTCTGAATAACAATGATAATGAATAGTCAAAAATCAGAACCGGAAATACAGGAACGGGTTGTAGCTGGCATCCACCAGATACGCCACAGAAAGCAGGAATACTCCCGCATAAAATGCACACCGGAGCAGAATACAGGCTGCATCGCTGCCGGACGCTCTCTTCAGGATCCGGCCCGCGATATGGCGGGGCAGCTTCGTGGAGCCGATCACAAGACCGATCAGAAGCACTGCATTCGTATACAGAATATAGAAGGATCCGCTGTCCGCAAGACTGTTGCCTGCCAGGCCGATCATCGCCAGGAAATACCCGGTCGGGTCCGCTATGTCTCCCGCCGAGAAGATCAGCCATCCCAGCATGACCAGAAGCATGCAGTATACATGAGCAAGACCTTCCGGCAGATCCTCCAGGAATTTCGACAGAAACAGCTTTTCCACCATCAGGATCACTCCGTAATAGAGTCCCCAGATGAGGAAGTTCCAGTCCGCCCCGTGCCAGATCCCGGTCAGAAGCCACACGATCATCGTGTTCCGGATCAGGATCGCGGTCCCCCGCCGGTTGCCGCCAAGGGGAATATACACATATTCCCTGAACCAGGTGCCAAGGGAGATGTGCCAGCGTCTCCAGAACTCTGTCACGCTTTTGGACAGATAGGGATAATCAAAGTTCTCCAGGAAACGGAACCCGAACATATGTCCCAGCCCGATCGCCATATCCGAATATGCGGAAAAATCAAAATAGATCTGGAACGTGAATGCAGCCAGTCCGATCCACGCATTCACCATGGGGATCTGCGCCGCTTCCAGTGTGCGGATGCTGTCCCAGAGGGCACCGGCGTTATTCGCCAGAAGCACCTTTTTCCCGAGGCCGACGATGAAGCGGTTGACGCCTTCGGCAAACTCCTCGGCGGTCTCCTGCCGGCTGCGCAGCTGGGCGTCGATGGTGCGGTACTGAACGATGGGTCCGGCGATCAGCTGGGGAAACATCGTCACATAGGCGCCATAGGAGATGATATTCTTCTGGACTCCGGCGTTCCCGCGGTATACATCAATAATGTAGGAGATCGTCTGGAACGTATAGAAGGAGATACCGATCGGCAGCGCCAGCTCCAGCACTCTTCCCTGCCATCCCGTGATCTGCGCCACAGTCCGCATGATAAAGCCTGTGTACTTGAAGAAGATCAGAAATCCCAGTCCGATCCCGACGGAGAGGATCAGCGACACCTTCGCCCGGCCGGGCTTTCCTGCCCTCTGAAAATGGTCCACCAGCAGGCCGCCCAGCCATGTCACGAAGATCGACGTGATCATCAGCAGCACGTAGACCGGCTCCCCCCAGGCATAGAATACCAGGCTGACCAGCAGAAGAATCAGGTTCTTTGCGCGGCGCGGCACTGTAAAATACAGCAGCAGCACCACCGGTAAAAATCGAAATAGAAACAACAGACTACTGAAAACCATCCTTTTTTCTCCCGAAATGTTTCATAAAAATAGTAACTTTTTTGTCAGGAATTAAGGCTTTACAATCATGCCGATTATTATATAATATTATGATGTGAGTGTCAAAAAATGCTTTCGCATGTTGTTTTGGCACTGTTGGGTGAGTATCTGATCAATTAATAAAAGCGTCTTGGAATCTTTCTGAAGGATTCTGATATCTGGGGTGAAACAAATGGCAAACAGAAAAAGCAAGCGACGAAGAAAGCGCCGTCAGGACGGACTGGTGCTCCGGCTTTTGATTCTGGTTGTCCTGGTTCTTGTTGTTTTTGAAGGCAGGCTGATCCATACTATGTTCCGGCCGGGCGATGTGGTCGATTCCAATACAGCGGACACAGCATCCGGAAATACGCAGGAACTGTCGGACGCGGATGTTCAATCCGATAACGCGATCGTTTCCGACCTCGATCATACATCGACTGTGTCTGAGGACGGCGCTCCTTTTGCAAATTCGGAAGCCACGGGCGGTTCTCTGGATCTTCCCCTTGCAGGTCTGTCGATCTCTTCCAAATCGGAAGCTAATCCGTCCGTCGCGGCAGGCGGCAGTCAGGGAGCGGTGAACCCGGAATATATCGACAGCTCCGTTGTTGTCCCTCTTCAGACAACACCAGTGGATGATTCATATTTCCACGATGCAGTGCTGATCGGCGACTCCCGTATGGAAGGTTTCCGCAACACTTCCGGCATCACGCAGGGGACATTCCTCACCAGCGTGGGCATGACCCTTACCTCGATCAGTGATACGAAGATCCAGACAGCCGACGGCAACATCACGGTCTACCAGGGACTTTCCGGTACCCAGTACAGTAAGATCTATCTGATGCTCGGCACCAACGATCTGGGCTTCTATCCCATGGAAGAGTTTCTGAAAACTGCGGAGAGCGTACTGGATCAGTTTCATCAGCTTCAGCCGAATGCAGTCATCTACGTCTGCAGCGTGATCTATGTGGAAGAGTCGAAAGTCACCACTGATTACGTGAACAATCAGAATGTGATCTCTGTGAACGCTGAACTGCTTAAATGCTGTGAGGATCTTCCCTACTGCTACTATCTCAACCTCAACGAGATCCTCTCCGACGGTAATCATTCTTTGATTGAAGGGGCTTCCCAGGACGGTGTGCATCTGTATGCAGATTACTCAAAGCTGATGCTCGGATATATGAAATCACATTACATCACCTGAATTATAAACAGCAGAAAAGGAGACATCAATTCCAATGAACCACTTAATCAACCGTAAGAACAGCATCCTGTCCGTACTTGTCCTTTGCACGATCCTGCTTCTGAGCGCCTGTTCCGGCGGAGGAAAATCCGTTTCCGTCGATACCGCAAAGCTTGCAAAAGAGCTCGCGGAAGGAACCGTGACCAGCGAAGCACTTACCGAAATGGCCTCTTCCATGATCGCCGGCAGCTATTACATCGGCGATGATATCTTTGCAGGAGGAAGCGCATGGAAAGGTACCGGCGCCACCGCATGCGAGGTCGTGGTGATCGAAGCAAAGGATGCCAAGCAGACGAAGGATGTGGAAGCCAAGCTGAAGGAACATGTGCAGAGCCAGGCAGATCTTTATGCCAGCTATAATGCAGGCGAAGTGGAAAAGCTTGAAAAGGCTGTCCTCAAGAGCACCGGCAAGTACACTGCCCTTTGCATCTGCGATGACACTGCAAAGGCAGAAGAGATCCTGAAAAATGCAGGTTTCTAAGGAAACGCTGATTTAATTAAAAGCGCTGATCAGCAGCAGATCGAATAACGGGAGACGTTCACACAAATCCGTCGTGTGAACGCCTCCCGTTTTTTTTATCTCATACGAGGAAATTTCGTCGAACAACAAACTTGTCTTCATCGTGTAGTTCAACCTCGCGATGAAGAATAAAAGCCTCCGGCAGGATGCCAGGGCTGCGCAAAGGAAGGTGCCGGCGGAGCCGGCGCGCTGCCCGGCAGCAAGAACGCCGGATGGCGTTCCTGACTTTCCTTATCATGCAAGGCCCTATCCTCAGATCAGCCGCACAGCTTTACGATCACATCTGCAAAGATCTTGGCACTGATCAGCAGCGTGCTGATCTCCATCTGGGTCGAGCCGCTGATTTTGTACAAAAAGTATCTGAAAACGCCGGTTTTGCCCTATTTCACCCGTTTTCTCGCCTATCTGGTCTCCGCTGTCGCGGCAGCGGCGCTGACCTGGTTCCTCTGCCGCAGCATGCCCGAGGGGGCGCTCGGACTGCTGCTGAGCCTGCCCATCTGCCTGACCGCGCCCACGGCGCTGCTGCTGCTTCTGTGGCACCGCAGCGAGGAGTTCCGGGTGCTCTGG